>NZ_JBSHAP010000030.1:36426-73304 GCF_053611565.1 Kitasatospora sp. NPDC054795 | reverse complement strand
CCCCGGCGCCCGCCCGTCCGGCGGTGGCCGGCCGGGCGCCCCGCCGCACCCGCCGCGGCCGCGCCACCGTCCCGGCCCGCGTCCTCGCCGCCCACCGGCCCCGCCGCGACGGCCACCCGTACGACACCCACGTCCTGCCCTGCCGTCCCAGCGCCCCGACGCTGCGCCCGGTCGACCTGGACACCCTCCCCGACCTCACCGCCGAATCCGGCCGCGGCCTCTTCCTCATCCACGCGCTCACCGACCACGTCCAGCTGCGCAACCACCCGCTGCGCGGTGCCATCGTCAGCTTCGACAAGATCCTCAAGTGGCAGGACGGGGCGCTGCTGCGCGCGGCGTCCTAGGACACGTGGGGCCGGCGGCCGGAGACGACGAGGGGCGCGGGCTGTGGGCCCGCGCCCCTGGGGGTCGACCGGGGCGGGTCAGCTCCGGGTGGCCGACTTGCGGCGGCGCAGGGCGACCAGGGTGCCGGCGCCGACGGCCAGGACGGCCGCGCCGCCGAGGGCGATCGGCAGGGTGTTGGAGCTGGAGCCGGTCTCGGCCAGGTGCGGGCCGCCGGAGGGCGAGGGGGAGGCGGCCGGGGCGTTGGTGGCCGGGGTGGTGGTGGCCGTCGTGGCACCGGCCTCGCCCACGTTGAACTCGCCCAGGTAGTCGTCGAGGAACTGGGTGCACGCCTGCGGCTTGTTGTTGGCCGGAGTCGGGACCTTGTCGTTGTCGAAGGCGTCCGAGCCGGCTTCGTAGTTCGCGCCGTAGTGACCGACCGGGGCCTTGGCGGTGGCGGCGATCCGGACCTTGTAGGTGATCTTCTCGCCCTTGGCCAGCTTGAACTCGGGCGCCAGGAGGGCCCGGTCGTCGAGCTTGGCGGGCTTCCAGCCGGACCCGGTGTCCAGCTGGACGTCGAAGAACTCGGTGCTCCACTGGACCGGACGGTCCCCGAACTCATCGGTCACGTAGAGGGAGTTGTGGACGACGGGGAGGTCGACTCCGCTCTTGTTCTCCCAGGTCATGGTCATCTCGGCGGCTTGGCCGCCCTTGACCAGGGTGGTGCCGTACAGGCCGGTGCCGGTGACCTTGAGCAGGTTGCTCTGGTAGACGCCCCCGTGGCAGCGGTTGTCGACGGTCGGCGTCGGCACCGGCCGGGTCGGCAGGTTCGTCGGCTTGGCGGTGGCCGTCGGGGTCGGGCTGCCGGGGGTGGTGGCGCCGGCGCTCGGCGGGGCGGAGGCCGACGGAGTGGCCGTGGCGCCGGCGCTCGGAGAGGCGGTGATGCCCACGGCACCGGCGGTGGCGGCGCCGGCGGTGGCGCCGAGCGAGAGTGCCACCAGCGTGGACGCGGCCAGGAGTCGGGAAGTACGCATGGTGAAGGTCCCCCATTTTTGGATGAAATTTGGCTGGAATCGGGCGAATTGAGGCCATGGCCGAGCCGCTGGCACTGGTCGCGACCGCGCACCCTACCGTGCTGCTGTGGCCGGATTTCGACCAGGGGATGCTCTGCCGTCCTCCGGTTGCCGGGCGCGCGCGGCGGTCGGACGATGGGGGCATGATGCACCAGATGCGAGCCGAGTACGGCGCCGGCGGCGAGGCCGGCGGGGTGCGGCTGTGGCACGTGGTCCGGGGTGAGGAGAGCTTGGCGATGTGCGGCCGCGAGCTCGATCCGCGGGCGCGGGTGCGGTCGGCGGTGGACTGGGGGAAGACCCCGGAGCTGTGCTGCCACACCTGTGGGGCGTACTTCCTGCGCGAGGCGCCGTACCTGGCGGCCGAGCACTCGTAAACGGCGCTACCGTGCTCGGCATGGAGGAACCCCTCGTCCGGCCGCGGCCGTTGACCGACGAGGCCGCCGGGCTGCGCGCCGGTGTGCCGGAACTTTCCGATTGCGTCGACCGGTTGTGCGCGCTGGTCGAGCGGGTGGACCCGCTGATCCACGCGTTCGTGCCGGAGCCGGGCCGGCACGAGCGGCTGCGGGGGCAGGCGCGGGAGCTGGCCGCGCGGTACCCGGAGCCGGACGGGCGGCCGCCGCTGTACGGGGTGGCGGTGGGCGTCAAGGACATCGTGCGCGTGGACGGGCTGCCCACGCACGGCGGTTCGGCGCTGCCGCCCGGCGTGCTGGCCGGGCCGCAGGCCGTGGTGGTGGACCGGCTGCGGGCGGCGGGGGCGCTGGTCGCGGGCAAGACGGTGACCGCCGAGTTCGCCGCGAGCGCCCCGGGTCCGACCCGCAATCCGCACCGTCCGGGGCACACTCCGGGCGGCTCCAGCAGCGGTTCGGCGGCGGCGGTCGCGGCCGGGCTGGTGCCGCTGGCGATCGGCACCCAGACGGTCGGCTCGGTGATCCGCCCGGCCGCGTACTGCGGGGTGGTGGGCTTCCGGCCGACGTACGGGCGGATCCCGATCGCGGGGGTGATCCCGAACGCGCCGAGCTTCGACACCCTGGGGACCTTCACCGCCGATCTGGCGGGCGCCGCCCTGGTGGCCCCGCTGCTCTGCGACGACTGGCGGCCGGAGCGCGGCGAGGCGCCCGGACCCGTGCTCGGGGTGCCGGACGGCACGTATCTGGAGCACGCCGAACCGGCCGCGCTGCAGGCCTTCGAGGAACAGCTGGCGCGGTTGGCGCGGGCCGGGTTCACGGTGCGCCGGGTCGAGCTGTTCCCCGACTTCGCCGGGATCACCCGGCGGCTGCAGACGGTCAACCGCTTCGAGCTGGCCCGCGGCCACGCCGACTGGTTCGCCCGCTTCGGCGGGCTCTACCGGCCGGAGACGGTGGCGGGCATCCGGGCCGGCCGGGCCGTCGCGGCCGAGGACCGGGAGGCCGCTCTGCGGTTCCGGGAGCGGCTGGTCGAACGGGTGGCCGCGGCGGGTGCGGCGGCCGGGGTGGACCTGTGGCTGGCGCCCTCGGCGACCGGCGGGGCGCCGGAGGGCCTGCACAGCACCGGGGACGCGGTGATGTCCCTGCCGTGGAGCTTCCTCGGGCGGCCCGCGCTGAGCCTGCCGGCCGGGCGGACCGCGGAGGGGCTGCCGCTGGGGCTCCAGGTGGTCGGCGCGGCGGGCGGTGACGAGCGGCTGCTGGCTCAGGCGGCCTTCATCGAAGGGGTGTTGGCGGGGCGTTAGGCGAGCGCGGGGTCGGCCGGGTCGGTGGCCTCGGCGCGCAGCAGGCGCAGCAGCAGGCGGCCGGCCCGCTCGTACGGGGCGTCCTCGTCGTGCAGCACGGCCTGGGAGTTGGCCGTCTCCAGGACCGCGATCAGGGCGAAGGCGAGGTCCCCGAGGTCGGTGTCGGGGCGCAGGCCACCGGTGGCCCGGGCGGCGTCGAGGGCCTCGGCGACGGTGTCGGACCACTCCCGGGCGCAGCCGGCCAGGGCGTCCCGGACGGGGCCGGGGCGGGCGTCGAACTCGGCGGTGACCTCGTAGAAGAAGCAGCCGCCGGGGAAGACCCGGGCGCGGGAGTAGGCGAGCCAGCTCTCGCAGAGGGCGCGGGCCCGGGCGAGGCCGGGCGGGACGTCGGCGACCGGGGCGACGACGGCGTCGGCGAAGATCCGGCGGGCGGCCCGGACGGTGGCGAGCTGCAGCTCCTCCTTGGAGCCGAAGCCGGCGAAGACGCCGCTCTTGCTGAGCCCGAGGTCGGTGGCGAGGCGGCCGATGGAGAGCGCGTCCAGGCCCTCGACGGAGGCGATGGAGACGGCGCGGCGCAGCACCGCCCGGCGGGTCTCCTCGCCGCGCAGGACCCGTCCGTCGGTGGTCGGTCCGGCCATCGTCCGCCCCTGTTCTGCTCGTCGTGCGTGCCGCCCAGGGTAGTGCGTGGACTTCGGGGCCTCGGAAAGCTTCTGAAAACTGCACGAACGGTCGTGCTAATATCTCGGCGCGAGCGAGGCGTGACAAGGAGCGCGGAGAGCAGGGAGATCCGATGGACCCGGTTCAGGCACTGATCCGTACGACCCTCAACCCCACGGCCCGGATCGCTCCCGGCCTGGCCGGGCGGGCCGCCTTCGAACTGTTCGCGCACCCGGTGCGGCGCAGCCGGGTGCGCGACTCGGAACGGGAGGTGCACGGGCGGGCGGTCACCGAGCGGCTCGCCGTGGGCGGCAAGCCGGTGGTCGGCTACCGCTGGGGGAGCGGCGAGCGGCCGGTCCTGCTGCTGCACGGCTGGCGCTCCCGGGCCTCCCGGTTCGCCCCGTACGTGCCCAGGCTGCGGGCGCTCGGGCTGAGCGCCGTGGCCTTCGACGCGCCGGGCCACGGCGACTCCGGCGGCCGGACCACCAGCGTGCTGGAGTACCGCGAACTCGCGCTGCAACTCCAGGAGCGGTACGGGCCGTTCGAGGCGGTGGTGGCGCACTCGCTCGGCGTCTGCGCGGCCTTCGGGGCGCTGGCCGACGGTCTGCGGGCCGGGCGGCTGGCGGCCGTCTCCGGGGTGTCCCGGGTCGGCTTCTTCCCGGCCGCGTTCTGTGCCGGGCTCGGGCTGAACGCCGAGGTCGAGCGGGCACTGCGGGAGCGGATCGAGCGGGAGCTGTTCGGCGGGGACGCCGGGGGCTGGGAACGCTACGACGCGGCGCGCCGGGTCGAGGCGGTCGCCGGGCCGGTGCTGGTGGTGCACGACGAGGGCGACGGCATCGTCCCGCCGAGCGAGGCACAGCGGCTGCGAAGGGCGTACGGGGAGCGGCTGGACCTGGTGGTCACTCAGGGGCTCGGCCACCGCAGGATCATCGCGGAGCCGACCGTCGTTGATCAGGTGATCGGATTCATCTCTGCCGGCCGGGAGGTCGCTGTCGCATGAGGATCGTCGAACTGCACGCACAGGCCATGGAGTTGGCCGTCCAGGTGGTGGACGGCCTACGGCCGGACCAACTCGACCTGCCCACCCCCTGCGCCGGTTGGACGCTGCGCAAGCTGCTGGAGCACTGCGTCGGCCAGCACCAGGGCTTCGCCGCGGCCGCCCGCGGTGCCGGGCCCGACCTGGCACTGTTCGCGGACGCCCCGCTCGGTGCCGACCCGGCGGGCGCGTTCCGCCGTACCGGCACCGACCTCGTCGAGGCCTTCCGGGCGGCCGCCGCCGAGGGCCGGCCGCTCTGGCTGCCCGAGATCCGCGACGCCGACCCGTTCCCGTTCACCCAGGCGGTGGGCTTCCACCTGCTGGACACCCTGGTGCACGGCTGGGACGCCGCCGCCGTGCTCGGCACCGCGGACGGTCTGGTCGCGGCGGTGGACGGCGACGACGCGCTGGCCGCCGCGCTGCTGACGGTGACCGAGGCGGTGCCGAACACCGAGGAACACCGGGCGCCCGGCCGGGCCTTCGGCCCGGGGCTCGAACCCGGCGGCGGCGACGGGCGGTTCGCCCGCGCCCTGGCGCTGCTCGGCCGCGACCCGGCCTGGAAGCCGTAGCGGCTCGGGGCGCGGGGCTGCAGGGCCTTACGGGCTCAGGGGCTCAGGGTCTCCGGGAGCCCCGGGGGTTCCGGGACGCAGGGGATCCCGGAACCCTAGGACGCCCGGGTGGCGCCGGTGCCCCGGGCCCCGGCGCCCCGGGTGTCGGGGCCGCGCTGCTCGTCGGGGAAGCGCGGCCCGCCGATCAGGAAGAGCAGGGCGGCGGTCGGGAAGCCGAGCGAGGCGGCCAGCAACACGATGAACTCCCAGAACATCTTCCGCTCCTCGTCAGTCGCGGGCGGCCCGGACACCCGAAGGTGATCCCAAACCCGGCCCGCTCCGATTGGCCGAATCGTCCGGTCACTGTCCGACGGTATGGCCGAATCACCCCGGCTGCCACCGGGCGTCGCGCCCCGGTCCGCGCCACACCGGTGCACGGGTCTGGGCGCGGGCCACGCGCGGCGGCCACACTGTCGGGATGCAGCTACAGCTCGCAGGGGAAGCACGGCGGCCCGACCGCGAGAGCGAGGACTTCGTGGCGGCCTCGCCGGAGGCGCTGGTCCTGCTGGACGGCGCGAGCTCGCCGGCCGGTCTGGAGTCCGGGTGCCGGCACGGGACGGCCTGGTACGTGCGCCGGCTGGGTGTGCACCTGCTCGCCCGGCTCACCGACCGGGCGGACCGTTCGATCGCCGAGTGTCTGGCCGACGCCATCGTGGAGACGGCCGCGCTGCACGGCGGCCGCTGCGACCTCGCCCACCCCAACACCCCCGCCGCGATGGTCGTCGCGGCCCGGCGGCACGGCGAGGCGCTGGAGTACCTGGTGCTCGGCGACTCCCTGCTGGTGCTGGAGTTGAAGGACGGTCCGCCGAGGGTGATCGGGGACAACCAGCGCTTCCCCGGCGGGGAGGAGCTGCGCCGCCAGGTCTGGGAGACCGTCCCCGGCTCGGCCGAGCGGGCCGCGCTGCACCTGGAGTACGCGATGGCCGTACGCGCCGCCCGCAACCGGGGCGCCGGCCCGTGGATCGCCGCCGCGAGTCCCCGGGCGGCCGAGCACGCCGAGACCGGCTTCGTCCGGCTGGACCGGCTGCACGCGCTGGCGGCCCTCACCGACGGTGCCTCGCGCTACACCGAGCGCTTCGGGCTGGGCAGTTGGGGCGACGTGCTGCGGCTGCTCGCCGAGTCGGGGCCGGGCGAGCTGATCGCCCAGGTCCGGGAGGTCGAGCGGGCGGACGCCGGCTGCGAGCGCTGGCCGCGCGGCAAGACGCACGACGACGCCTCGGCCCTCTACGCGCTGCTGTAGCGGAGCCGGGCGGCGCAACGGACGACAGAACGGCGGAACGGTCGCAGGCGACACCTGCGACCGTTCCGCCGTTCCGGCTCCGGGGCCCTCAGTGGCCGTCGGCGGGGACGGTGCCGAGCCGACCGGCCTGGAAGTCCTCCATGGCCTGCTGGAGTTCGCGGTGGCTGTTCATGACGAACGGGCCGTAGTGGGCGACGGGTTCGCGGATCGGGAGGCCGCCGAGGAGGACGACCTCGAAGTTGTTGTCGCGGGAGTCCTGCTTCTCGTCGGCGCGCAGGGTGATGGAGTCGCCGTCGCCGAAGACGACGGCCTGGCCCCGGTGGAAGGGGCGGTGCTCGGTGCCGGCCGAGCCGTTGCCGGCGAGGCCGTAGGCGAGGGCGTTGAAGTCGGCGCGCCAGGGCAGGGTGATCTGGGCGCCGGGGCTGATCGAGGCGTGGATCATGGTGATCGGGGTGAAGGTGGTGCCGGGGCCCTGGTGGCCGGCCAGCTCACCGGCGATGACCCGCAGGAGCGCGCCGCCGTCCTCGGTGCTGAGCAGCTTGACGCTGCCGCCGCGGATGTCCTGGTACTTCGGGGTGATCATCTTGTCCGAGGCGGGCAGGTTGACCCAGAGCTGGAGGCCGTGGAAGAGGCCGCCGGACTTCACCAGCGACTCCGGCGGGCTCTCGATGTGCAGGAGGCCGGAGCCGGCGGTCATCCACTGGGTGTCGCCGTCGGTGATGGTGCCGCCACCGCCGTGCGAGTCCCGGTGGATGAACGTTCCGTCAATGATGTACGTGACGGTCTCGAAGCCGCGGTGCGGGTGCCAGGGGGTTCCCTTCGGCTCGCCGGCCGCGTAGTCCACCTCGCCCATCTGGTCCATCATGATGAACGGGTCGAGGTACTTCTGGTTGATCTTGGCGAAGGCGCGGCGGACGGGGAAGCCCTCGCCTTCGAAGCCCTCGGGGGCGGTCGCCACGGTGAGGACCGGCCGTGCGCTCGTGACGGCGGGGTCCGGCGTGGTGACGCGCGGGAGGGTCAGCGGGTTGTCGACGGTCACGGCGGGCATGTCGGCCTCCTTCGGGGGTGTCTGGCCTACGTGCACGAGGTTAGTTCAACTCTCAACAACAAGCAAGTTGAAAATTGAACTATGTAGTGACGGAGGAGCGGGGCTCCTCTTCCAGGATGGGTCAGCCGTACATCCGGCGCATCGTGAAGTCGACCATCTGCTCGACGGCCTTGGCGTCGAACACCATCCGGTGCTCGCCCTCCATGTCCAGCGCGAAGCCGTAGCCGGTCGGCAGCAGGTCCAGGACCTCGGCGCCGGTCACGGTGAAGTGCTTGGACTCCTTGCCCGCGTAGCGGCGCAGCTCCTTCAGCGAGCTGAACATCGGGATCACCGGCGTCGGGGTGTTGTGCAGCGCCAGGAAGCCGGGGCGGTCGCCGCGGGGGCAGTGCACCTTCGAGGTGATGAAGATCGCCTGGAAGTCCTCGACCGCCATCGAGCCGGTGGTGAAGGCCCGCACGGCGTCCGCGAGTGAGGGCGGCGAGGGTTCGGGGTACAGGGACTGCTGGGGGGCCTGCGACTGCCCGCCGTAGGCGTCGGGTCCGGGCATGCCGTTCATGCCCTGCTGCGGTCCCGCCTGCTGCTGGTAGGGGTCGCCCGGGTATGTGTTCTGGTCATATCCGTACACACGGACAGGCTAGCGGGAGCGCACCCTCTTGTGCTGGCATCGATCCTGACAAGGAGTGGTCGCCCCGACTGTGGGACGTGACCACGTTCATAGCGGATTCATTGGCGGGGGCTTGCCCAAGTTACCGCTGGGTAGCATCATGATGCCTACTGGTGGGTACGGGACGCCGGAACGCGGCGGTCTCCCGGAAGCGACGAACCGGAGATAACGGCCATGGGTCACTACAAGTCCAACCTGCGGGACGTGGAGTTCAACCTCTTCGAGGTGTTCGGCCGCGAGCAGGTGTACGGCACCGGACCGTTCGCGGACATGGACGTCGAGACCGCGAAGAACATCCTCAGCGAGATCGCACGCCTCGCCGAGAACGACCTCGCGGCGTCCTTCGCCGACACCGACCGCAACCCGCCGGTGTTCGACCCGGAGACCAACACCGCGCCGGTCCCGGCCACCTTCAAGAAGAGCTACCAGACCTTCATGGACGCCGAGTGGTGGCGTCTGGGCATCCCGGAGTCGATCGGTGGCCAGGTCACCCCGAACTCGCTGATCTGGGCCTTCGCCGAGCAGATCCTGGGCTCCAACCCGGCCATCTGGATGTACTCCTCCGGCCCGGCCTTCGCCGGCGTCATCGCCGAGGAGGGCACCGAGGAGCAGCTCGAGGTCGCCAAGCGGATGACCGACCGCCTGTGGGGCTCCACCATGGTCCTCACCGAGCCCGACGCGGGCTCCGACGTGGGCGCCGGCCGCACCAAGGCGATCCAGCAGGAGGACGGCTCCTGGCACATCGAGGGCGTGAAGCGCTTCATCACCTCGGGCGAGCACGACATGTCCGAGAACATCATCCACATGGTGCTGGCCCGTCCCGAGGGCGGCAAGCCGGGCACCAAGGGCCTGGGCCTGTTCATCGTCCCCAAGTTCGACTTCGACTGGGAGACCGGCGAGCTGGGCGAGCGCAACGGCGCCTACGCCACCAACGTCGAGCACAAGATGGGCCTCAAGGCCTCGAACACCTGCGAGATGACCTTCGGTGCCAAGCACCCGGCCAAGGGCTGGCTGCTCGGCGAGAAGGTCGACGGCATCCGCCAGATGTTCAAGATCATCGAGTTCGCCCGCATGATGGTCGGCACGAAGGCCATCGCCACCCTCTCCACCGGCTACCTGAACGCCCTGGAGTACGCCAAGGAGCGCGTGCAGGGCGCCGACATATCGCAGTTCCTGGACAAGACCGCCCCGCGCGTCACCATCACCCACCACCCGGACGTGCGCCGCTCGCTGCTGACCCAGAAGGCCTACGCCGAGGGCATGCGCGCGCTGGTCCTGTTCACCGCGTCCACCCAGGACGACATGATGGCCGCCAAGCTGCGCGGCGAGCGCGACGAGGCCGCCGAGCGCCTCAACGACCTGCTGCTGCCGATCGTCAAGGGCTACGGCTCGGAGAAGTCCTACGAGCAGCTCGCCCAGTCGCTCCAGACCTTCGGCGGCTCCGGGTACCTCCAGGAGTACCCGATCGAGCAGTACATCCGGGACGCCAAGATCGACACCCTGTACGAGGGCACCACGGCGATCCAGGGCCAGGACTTCTTCTTCCGCAAGATCGTCAAGGACGGCGGCCAGGCGCTCACCGCGCTGAACGAGCAGATCCAGAAGTTCATCGGCTCCGCCGAGGGCGGCGACGCCCTGGCCGCCGAGCGCGAGCTGCTCGCCAAGGCCGCGGGCGACCTGGAGGCCATCGTCGGCAAGCTGATCGCCGACCTGACCTCGGTCGAGCAGGACGTCAAGAACATGTACAAGGTGGGCCTCAACACCACCCGCCTGCTGATGGTCTCCGGCGACGTCGTGGTCGGCTGGCTGCTGCTGCGCCAGGCCGCGGTGGCCCTGGCCAAGCTGGAGGCCGGCGCCTCGGAGAAGGACGTCCCCTTCTACCAGGGCAAGGTCGCGGCGGCCCGCTTCTTCGCCAAGAACGTCCTGCCGACCGTCGCCCCGCAGCGACTGATCGCCGAGGGCATCGACAACGAGATCATGGAGCTGGCGGAGGAGGCCTTCTAGGCCACCCTTCCCGGGGCCACCCGCCACCGCCCTTCCCGGGGCGCGCCGTGCGGGAAGCCTCCCGGCATTCGAACCGCCTGACACACCCTCGCACCGAAGGGCCCGGCTGCCACCGGGCCCTTCGGTGTGTCCGCGGCCGCGGTCCGGAGGACGGAAGCCACCGGCCGCGCGGGCCGGTTCGCGGTCGAGGCGTTCCGAATGCCGTGTCCGTGTACGGGCATATGCTCAGGTGCGAAGTCGACTCCCCATCCGGCTTCGGCCCTCACTCGACCCAGGAGCAGCATGTCGACCGCCGCCCGCCAGGCATTTTTCGACCGGACGCACAGCGACGACCTGATCGCGTTCCTCGGTACCTCGCCCTCGCCGTACCACGCGGTGGCGAGCGCCGCGGAGCGGCTGGAGAAGGCGGGCTTCCGGCAGGTCGCCGAGACGGACGCGTGGGACGGCGCGGCCGGCGGGCGCTACCTGATCCGCGGGGGCGCGCTGATCGCCTGGTACCTGCCGCAGGGGGCGGGCCCCGAGACCCCGTTCCGGATCGTCGGCACCCACACCGACTCGCCCAACCTGCGGGTCAAGCCCGTCCCGGACACCGGTTCCGAGGGCTGGCGGCAGGTCGCGGTGGAGATCTACGGCGGCGTCCCCCTGAACACCTGGCTGGACCGCGACCTCGGCCTCTCCGGCCGGCTCGCGCTCAAGGACGGCACCGTCCGGCTGGTCCAGCTGGACGAGCCGCTGCTGCGCGTCCCGCAGCTCGCCATCCACCTGGACCGCCAGGTCAACGAGGGCATGAAGCTCGACAAGCAGCGCCACCTCACCCCGATCTGGGGCCTCGGCCCGGTCGACGAGGGCGCGCTGATCTCCTACGTCGCCGGGCGGGCCGGTCTGGCCGCCTCCGACGTGGTCGGCTGGGACCTCATGACCCACGACGTCCAGCCCGCCTCCTACCTGGGCCGCGACCGCGAGCTGCTGGCCGCCCCGCGCCTGGACAACCTGCTCTCGGTGCACGCGGCCACCGCCGCGCTCGCCGCCGTCGCCACCGCCGACGGCGCCGCCGACCTGCCGTACATCCCGGTGCTGGCCGCCTTCGACCACGAGGAGACCGGCAGCGAGTCCGACACCGGCGCGCAGAGCCCCCTGCTCGGCAACGTCATGGACCGGACGATCCACGCGCGCGGCGGCACCACCGAGGACCGGGCCCGGGCGCTCGCCGGCACCGTCTGCCTCTCCTCGGACATGGGCCACGCCGTTCACCCGAACTACAGCGAGCGGCACGAGCCGGGCCACCACCCGATGCCGAACGGCGGGCCGATCCTCAAGGTCAACGTCAACAACCGCTACGCGACCGACGGCGTCGGCCGGGCGGTGTTCGCGGCCGCCTGCGAGAAGGCCGGCGTGCCGTGGCAGAGCTTCGTCTCCAACAACGCCATGCCCTGCGGGACGACGATCGGCCCGATCACGGCGGCGCGACTGGGCATCAGGACGGTGGACTGCGGCATCGCGGCGCTCTCCATGCACTCGGCGCGCGAGCTGTGCGGGGCGGAGGACCCGTACCTGCTGGCGAGCGCGCTCAAGGCCTTCCTGGAGGGCTGAGAACGGCTGCGAGCGGGGCCCGGCGGTCGTCCGCCGGGCCCCTTCGCGTTGTTCCGCGCCGTTCCGCCGTTCCGTGGCGCCGCGCCGTTCCGTGGTGCCGCGCGCCGTCGCGCGCCGTCCGGCGTTACTCCATCCCGGCGAGGACCAGCGGCAGGCGGCGGGCGCCGTCGGCCACCAGCGTCACCGGCACGCCCCAGTCCTGCTGGTGCACGTGGCAGGCCGGGTACTCGATCTCCGGGTCGTCGTCGCAGGAGGCGGCCATCGCCGAGACGTGCAGCACGCCCTCGGTGACCTCGGAGGAGAGCACCAGTTCACGGGAGAGGTCGGTGTCCGCGCCCGCGCCGGAGACCAGCAGCTCGGGCGGGGTCGCGCTGACCAGCAGCCGGGTGGAGGGGCCGTAGCGCTCGTCCAGCTTCTGGCCGTTCGGCGCCTCGAAGACCACGTCCAGCCGGAAGGCGCCCGGGGCGACCTCGGTGGCCGCGCGCCGGGTGCGGTGCGCCACCGACTCGACCTGCACCGCCTCCTCCGGCAGCCGCAGCCTGGTCAGCCGGTGCCGGGCCGACTCGACCACCACGATGTCCCCGTCCACCAGGACCGCCCCGGAGGGCTCGCGCAGGTCGGTGGCCAGGGTGCTGACCTCGCCGCTCGCCGGGTCGTAGCGGCGCAGCGCGTGGTTGTAGGTGTCGGCGACGGCCACCGAGCCGTCCGGCAGCACGGTGACGCCCAGCGGATGCTGGAACAGTGCCTGACCGGCCGCGCCGTCGCGGTGGCCGAAGTCGAACAGGCCGGTGCCGACGGCGGTGCGGACCGCCTTTGTTTCACGTGAAACCCAGCGCAGCGAGGAGGTCTCGGAGTCGGCGACCCAGAGCCGCTCGCCGTCCGCCGACACCGCGAGGCCGGACGGCTGGGCGAACCAGGCCTCGGCGGCGGGCCCGTCCACCAGGCCCTCGTTGGTGGTGCCGGCCGCGACCGCGACGGTGCCGGCGGCCGGGTCGTACGACCACAGCTGGTGCACGCCGGCCATCGCGATCCACACCCGGCCGTCGAACCAGGCGACGTCCCACGGCGAGGAGAGGTCCACCTCGCGGGCCGGGCCCTCGGTGGCCGAGCCCTGCCACCACTGGCGGCCGGTGCCGGCCAGGGTGGTCACCCGGCCGTCGGCGAGGCGGACACCGCGCAGGGTGTGGTTGACGGTGTCGGCCACGACCACGTCGTAGTCGTACGGGTGGCCCTCGGGGAGCAGCGCGAGGCCCTGCGGCTCGCTGAACCGCGGGCTGGCGCCGTCCGCGCCGTCGCCGTCCACCAGGCCGCGCTGCCCGTCGCCGATCCGGCGCACCACCGTCTCGCCGTCCTCGGCCAGCTCGACCAGCGAGTGGTGGCCGGAGTCGGCGACCAGGAAGTGGCCGTTCGGCAGCCGGACCGCCTTGCCGGGGAACTTGAGGTCCCCGGCGCTCGGCTCCGGCGCCACGTACGGGCCGTCGCCGCGGCGCAGCGTGCCCTTCGCGGCGTGCTCGGCCTCCAGCTCCTCGACCAGCCGGGCGAGCGCGTGGGCGTGGCCCTCGCCGGCGTGCTGGGCGACCACGTAGCCCTCCGGGTCGATCACCACCAGCGTCGGCCAGGCCCGGACGGCGTACTGCTTCCAGGTCACCAGCGCCGGGTCGTCCAGCACCGGGTGGTGCACGTCGTAGCGGGCGACGGCGTCGACGACCGCCTGGTGGTCGGCCTCGTGCACGAACTTCGGGGAGTGCACCCCGACGATCACCACGGTGTCGCGGTGCTTCTCCTCCAGCTCCCGCAGCTCGTCCAGGACGTGCAGACAGTTGATGCAGCAGAAGGTCCAGAAGTCCAGGATGGTGATCTTGCCCCGGAAGTCGGCGAGCGCGAGCTCCTTGCCGCCGGTGTTCAGCCAACCGCCTGCCCCGACCAGCTCGGGGGCGCGTACACGTGCACGAGATGCCATGCGTCAATCAAACCGTACGTCGGGTGCCCGCATTCCGGGCGTGCCGGGTGAGGTCGGACTGCCAGCGGGTCTCGCCGTCCTGGGTGCGGGCGGTGGGGCGCAGACCGAGGGCGCGGGCGACGGCGGCGGAGGCGTGGTGGTCGGGGTGGATGTGGGCGGCGGCGGTGGTGACGCCGGCGGCGGCGAGGTGGGCGAGCAGGGCGCGGGCGGCCTCGGTGGCCAGGCCGCGGCGCTGCCAGGGGGTGCCGACCACCCAGGCGACCTCGGCCTCGGAGGCGTCGGGGCGGACGGTGGCCTGCACGTAGCCGGTGAGGGCGCCGTCGGCGCGCAGCCGCAGCACCCAGTTGCCCCAGGCCTCGGCCGGGTCGGGGGAGCCGGCGGCGAGCCGGGCGCAGCGGGCACGCTGCTCCTCGACGGTGGCCGGGCGGCCGCCGGTGAAGGCGTGCAGGGCCGGGTCGGCGAGCGCGGCCGCCAGCTCCTCCGCGTGCCCGGGGGCGATCGGCAGCAGGTCGAGGCGCTCGCTGCGCAGCTCGGCGGTGGTGAGGCCGCCGGTGACGTCGTTGGTGAGGCTGTTGGTGAGGTCGGGGTGCATGGCGGTATTGAAGGGGATCGGGGGCCGCCGTGCGACGGGGTTTTCGGCCGGTGCTTCGTGGCGGTGCTTCTCCGCGGCGGGGCGCTCGGGGTCGAATGGGGCGACGTCAACACGGAGGAGGTCGCACGGTGCGGTATCTGGTCAGGGAGAAGCTGTTCGCGGTCGGCGACGACTACTGGATCGAGGACGACCGGGGGCACAAGGCCTACCTGGTGGACGGCAAGGTCCTGCGGCTGCGGGACACCTTCGAGCTGAAGGACGCGCACGGGCGGGTGGTCGCGGTGGTGAGGGAGAAGATGCTCGCGGTCCGCGACGCGATGAGGATCGAGGACGCCGACGGCGAGGTGGTCGCCACCGTCCGGGAGAAGCTGTTCACCCCGTTCCGGGACAAGTACCTGGTGGAGCTGGCCTCCGGCGGCGAGCTGAAGATCCACGGCAACCTGATCGACAAGGACTACCGGGTCGAGAACCGGCACGGCGACGAGCTGGCCCGGATCAGCCGCAAGTGGTTCCGGATCCGGGACACCTACGGGGTGGAGATCGCGGACGGCGCGGACGCCGGGCTGCTGCTGGCCGTCGCGGCCTGCGTCGACCACCTGGTGCAGGAGGAGGACTGACCCGTCCCCGGTTTCCCGGTCCCCGGTCCGCCCCTCACCCGGGTGGGGTATCTTTTGCCAACCCTTGACCGTGCCGGTCGGGGACCCCGACCGGCACGGTCGAGGGGGACGGCGTGAGCGGACCGGGGGCTGGAACCACGATGAACGACATCCTGCGCGGGCTCGGTGCGGCGGCGGCCTACGGCACCCTCGGCGTGGTGCTGCTGCTCCTCGGCATCGGCCTGGTCGACCTGCTGACTCCCGGCAAGCTCGGCCGGCAGATCTGGGTCGAGCGCAACCGCAACGCCGCCGTCCTGCTCAGCTCCGCCCTGCTCGGCATCGGCGGCATCGTCTTCACCGCGATCATGTACACCTATGCCGACTTCGGCAAGGGCCTGGTGTCGACGGCCTGTTACGGCCTGCTCGGGCTGGTGCTGATGGCCGTCGCGTTCTGGCTGGTGGACCTGCTGACGCCGGGCAGGCTCGGCGAGATCCTGGTCGATCCGGAACCGCACCCGGCGGTGTGGGTGTCCGCGGCCTGCAACATCGCGGTGGCGGCGGTGGTGTCGGCCGCGATCGCGTAGGCCCGGGCCGCGCTACGCCGGGCGGGGCGCCTCGCCCAGGACGTGCTCCCGCCCCCAGTCCCCCAGCGGCCCCAGCGCCGTGTTGAGGCGGTGCCCCGCCCCGGTCAGCGCGTACTCGACCCGGGGCGGCACCTCGTCGTACGCCTCCCGGTGCACGATGCCGTGCGCCTCCATCTCGCGCAGGTGCGCGGCCAGCACCTTCTCGGTGATCCCCGGCAGCAGCCGGCGCAGCTCGCCGAAGCGGCAGTGCGGGCGTTCGCCCAGGGCCCAGAGGATCGACACCTTCCACTTGCCGCCGATCACGTCCATCGCGGCGTCGGTCCCGCAGACGTGCGCCCCCGGCCTCGGTGCGATCGCCATGCCCACCCCTTCCGGCCCCTGCCAGCTCGATGCTCACCCCAGGGTAACCACCCACTTCGAAGTGCGTACTTGATCGTTTCCGGGGCCGGCGCGGAGGCTGACTGCCATGGCAACCAACCCCGTTGAGAACACCCCCAAGGCCCCGCTCACCCTGCTCGGCCTCGGCGCGATGGGCACCGCGCTGGCCGAGGCCTGGCTCGCCGCCGGGCACCCGCTGACCGTCTGGAACCGCACCGCCGCCCGCGCCGAGGGACTCGCCGCCCGCGGCGCCACCGTCGCCGCCACCGTCGCGCGGGCCGTCGCCGCGAACCGGCTGGTCGTCGTCTGCCTGCTCGACGACGCCTCCGTGCCGGCGGCGCTGGAGGGCGTCGACCTGACCGGCAAGGACCTGGTCAACCTGGTCACCAGCACTCCCGGGCAGGCCCGTGCCCGGGCCGCCTGGGCCGAGGAGCGCGGCGCCCGCTACCTGGACGGCGGGATCATGGCCGTCCCGCCGATGATCGGCGTCCCGGCGGCCGGGGCGTACGTGTTCTACAGCGGCTCGTCCGAGCTGTTCGAGGAGCACGGGGGCGCCCTCGCCGTCCCGGCCGGCACCCGCTACGTGGGCGCCGACGCCGGGTACGCGGCGCTGCACGACGTGGCGCTGCTCAGCGGGATGTACGGGATGTTCGCCGGGATCGCGCACGCCTTCGCGCTGGTCCGCGGCGAGGCCGTGGCGCCGAGCGGGCTGGCGCCGCTGCTGGGCGACTGGCTGGCCGCGATGTCCGGCTCGGTGGCCAGGACGGCGGCGCAGCTGGAGAGCGGCGACTACGCCCGGGACGTGGTGTCCAACCTGGCGATGCAGGTGGCCGGCAAGGAGACGCTGCTGCGCACCGCCGAGGAGCAGCGGGTGAGCCCGGAACTCCTCGAACCGTACTTCCGGTTGATGGAGCGCCGACTGGAGCTCGGTGGCGGCGGGGAGGACCTGACCGGGGTCGTCGACCTGCTGCGACGGTGAGGGCCGGCCGGTAACGTACCGGCATGGCAGACCTCGAAGAACGCGCCACCGTCGTCGCGTCCGAACCAGGGCAGGCCGGGGCGGGGGTGGTCGTCAGACCGCGCCGCGCCGACGACCTCGCCGACTGCGTCCGGGTGCTGGGCGACGTCCACACTGTCGACGGCTATCCCGCCGACTGGCCCGACCGCCCCGCCGCCTGGCTGACCCCGGACGGCCTGCTCGCCGCCTGGATCGCCGAGTCGGACGGCCGGCTCAGCGGACACGTCGGCCTGGCCCGCAGCGCCCCGGGCGACCTCGCCCCCGTCCTGTGGAGCGGGCGCTCCGGCGGCCGCCCGGAGCTCACCGCCGTGATCGGCCGGCTCTACGTCGCCCCCGGGGCGCGCGGCCACTTCGTCGGCGCCCGGCTGCTGGCCTGCGCCGTGGCGCACGCGCGGGCACTCGGCCTGCACCCCGTCCTCGACGTGCTCGCCACCGACACCGCCGCCGTGGCCCTCTACCGCCGCCTCGGCTGGACCCATCTCGGCGGTGGCGACCAGCGGTGGGCCTCCGGACGCACCGTCACCGTCCACTGCTTCGCCGCCCCGAGGGGGTGAGGTCCGGCCCGCCCGGCCGTCGTGGCCGGGCGGGCGGAGGCCGGAAAGGCAGGAGGAGCCGGGGAGGGGGAGGGCCGGGGCTCAGGCCGCGGGGCGGTCGGACACCGGGCGGCGGCGCAGGGCCGGGGTGGTGAGGGCCGGGGGCTGCCAGACGCCGTCGGCCCGGTAGAGGTCGGTGCCGGGCGGGACGATGGCGTCGATGCGGTCGAGGGTGGCGTCGTCCAGGACCAGGTCGGCGGCCTTGAGGGCCGATTCGAGCTGCGCCGCGGTGCGCGGGCCGATGATCACCGACGTGACGGCCGGGTGGGCCGCCGGGAAGGCGGTGGCCAGCTCGGGGAGGGTGCGGCCGAGCTCCTCGGCGAGGGCGGTGAGGGCCTCGACGGCCTCCAGCTTGGCCGCCGTGGTGGGCAGCTCCGGGTCGAAGCGGTGCGGGTGGAGGGCGGCCCGGCCCCGGGTGAGGTCGATCGGGCGGTCCTTGCGGTAGCGGCCGGTCAGGAAGCCACCGGCGAGCGGGCCCCAGGTCAGCGCGCCCATGCCCAGCCGCTGGACGACGGGCAGCACGTCGCGCTCCACGCCCCGGGCGAGCAGCGAGTACGGCGGCTGCTCGGTGCGGAAGCGCTGCAGACCGCGGCGCTCGGCGACGTGGTGGGCGTCCACGATCTGCTCGGCGGGGAAGGTGGAGCAGCCGAAGGCGCGGATCTTGCCCGCCCGGACGAGGTCGCCGAGGACGGAGAGGGTTTCCTCGATGTCGGTGGTGTGGTCCGGTCGGTGGACCTGGTACAGGTCGATCCACTCGGTCCGCAGCCGACGCAGGCTCTCCTCGACCTCGCGGACGATCCAGCGCCGCGAGTTGCCGCCCCGGTTGTGGCCCTCGCCCATCGGGAAGTGCACCTTGGTGGCGAGCACGATCTCGTCGCGGTCGCCACGGGCGGCCAGTGCCTTGCCGACGATCTCCTCGGACTCACCGGCCGAGTACATGTCCGCGGTGTCGATGAAGTTGATGCCCCGGTCGACCGCGGTGCCGATCATCCGGGCGCAGTCGTCGTGGTCGGAGTTGCCGACGGAGCCGAACATCATGGTGCCGAGGCAGTAGGTGCTCACCTCGATGCCGGTGCCGCCGAGAACGCGGTAGCGCATGGCCATTCCCCCTGGTTGGCGATCAGTTGCCTGTCAGAGGTTAGGAGTTGGAGTGCGCTCCAGCGCAAGCGCGGCTCGACTCCCTCGGGTGGGGGAGCCGGATCACCGCACCGGGGGAGGAGCGGCGGGGGCGGCGCGGCGAGCCTGTCGGCATGGTGAGGAACGGGTGGGCGGTGACCGGCTGGGGTCTCGGGTACGCCGGGTTCGGGCTGGGGTGCGCGCTGGGCGGGACGCGGCTGTTCGGCGCGGACTGGCCGGGGTGGGTGGTGGCCGCCGTGGGGGTCGCCTCGGCGGCCGCCGGCGTGGCGGTGGTGCGGCGAAAGCCGGTGCGACGGTCGTCGGAGTCGCCGGGGCTGCGGTGGCTGCTGTGGCTGGTGTGCGGGGCGGCCGCGGTCGGGGCCTGGGGTCTGCTGATGGACCTGGTGACGCTGCTGTTCGGCCAGCGGGTGGACAGCGTTCCCGACACGGTGGAGCGCACCCTGGCTGCGGTGGGGGCGGTGCTGCTGGCCCGCACCGCCCCGGGGCTGCGGCTCGGTGCCCGCGGCGGCCCGGGAGCCCGGGCCGAACGGGTGGCGCCGGCTCCCGCGGCGGCCCCGCCGATCGTCCAACTCGCCGCCTGGGCAGGCACGCTGGCGTTCGTGCCGTACGTGCTGATGAAGCTGCTCTGGGCGTTCGGCGGCAGCTTCGCCGGGATCAGCGGCGACCAGATGTACGCGAGCTACGTGCGCAACGGCTCCGCCGGGCTCTGGCTCGCCCTGGAGCGCTGGGGCCTCGACGGCACCGTGCTGCTGGCGCTGCTCGGGGTGTTCCTGCTCTGGGGGCTGGTCCGCCCGTGGGGGCAGGTCTTCCCGCGCTGGACCCTGCCGCTGCGCGGCCGCCGGGTGCCGCGCTGGCTGCCGCTCACCCCGGCCCTGCTGGGCGCGGCTTCGCTGGCGCCGTACGGGGTGGTCGGGATCGGCTACCTGACGCTGTGCACCGCCGGGGTGACGCGGATCAGGCTGGGGGAGTTCGCCAGTGAGCAGAGCGCGCTGGAGATCTCCTGGGTCGGGATGTGCGGGTTCGCCGGGTACGGGGTCGCGCTGGCGGTGGCCGCCCGGTCGTACTGGCGGCGGACGAGGGGGTGACCTCGCAGCGGTTTGCTGAGGCAGCAACAAAGCTTGCCGATGCTGTAGGGCCGGCCGCAGCCTGGCGGTGGAGGTGAGCGCCATGGGCGAGACGGCAGTGACGGCAGGAACGGTCAGGACGACAGGAACGACCGGGATACTCGGGACGACCGGGATCGGGGAACGTGAGCGCTACGACGTGGTGGTGGTCGGCGCCGGAGCGACGGGCCTGAACGCCGCGCTGGTGCTGGGCCGGGCCCGTCGCCGGGTCGCCGTGGTGGACGCCGGCGAGCCGCGCAACGCGCCCGCCGCCCACATGCACGGCTACCTGAGCCGGGACGGCATGCCCCCGGCGGCGCTGCTGGCGGTCGGGCGGGAGGAGGTCGCCCGGTACGGGGTGGACCTGATCGACGCCCGGGTCGAGCACATCGAGTCCGCCGAGCACAGCGAGCACATCGAGTCGGCCGAGCACAGCGATCACATCGATCACATCGAGTCCGCCGATGCGGCCGGGTCCGCCGGGTCGGGCTTCGTGGTCCATCTGGCCGGCGGGCCGGTGCTGCACGCGCGCCGGGTGGTCGTCGCCACCGGGCTGCGGGACGGGCTGCCGGAGCTGCCGGGCCTGGTCGAGCGGTGGGGCCACGACGTGCTGCACTGCCCGTACTGCCACGCCTGGGAGGTCCGCGACCGCCCGCTCGGGGTGCTCGGCACCGGACCGGGGGCGGTCAACCAGGCGTTGCTGCTGCGGCAGTGGTCGGCGGACGTGGTGTTGCTCGCGCACACCCTGGCGCTGACGGACGCCGAGCGGGAACGGCTCGCGGCCCGGGACGTCCGGGTGGTCGAGGGCCGGATCGTCCGCCTGGTGTCCGACGACGGGCGGCTGCGCGGCGTCGAACTCGCCACCGGGCAGGTGGTGCCGCGGGAGGCGGTGTTCGTCTTCCCGCGGCCGGTGCCCCGGGACGCGCTGCTCTTCGGCCTCGACTGCGCCCGGGACGACAACGGCTGGGTCACCACCGACCGGACCGGCCGCACCAGCCTCCCCGGCGTCTGGGCGGTCGGCAACGTCGCCGACCCGCGTGCCCAGGTGGTCACCGCCGCCGGGATGGGCGCGGCGGCGGCCTTCGCACTCGACCACGACCTCGTGGCGGAGGAACTCGACCGGGCGGTGCGGAGGTACCGCGCGTCCGGTGCCGCCCTGCCCGCCTGAGCGGGAAGCTTTCGTCAACCCACCCACGATCGGAGAATCCGGATGTCAGCGCAGCAGCACGGCCACTCCCACGGGCACGGCCACTCCCACTCCCATGGGCACGTTCCCGCCGCCGACTTCGACTGGGACGCGCTCGCCGCGCACCTGGAGCTGGAGGCCGACCTGCGGGCCGGCGCCGTCACCGAGGCCGGGCGGTGGCTGCTCGGCCTGCACGGGGAGGGCGAGGTGCGGCGGGTCCTCGACGTCGGCAGCGGCCCCGGGGTGATCGCCGGACTGCTGGCGGAGGTCTTCCCGGCGGCCGAGGTGGTGGCGGTCGACCAGTCGGCCGCCCTGCTGGAGCGCGCCCGGACCCGCTCCGGCGGTCGTCTCGGCACCCAACAGGCCGACCTGCCCGAGGAGTTCGGCAAGCTCGGCGAGGCCGACCTGATCTGGTCCGGCAACGCCGTCCACCACCTGGGCGACCAGCAGGCCGCGCTCACCTCGCTCGCCGGGGCACTTCGGCCCGGCGGTCTGCTCGCCGTCGCGGAGAGCGGCCTGCCGGCGCGCTACCTGCCGCGCGACTTCGGCCTCGGCCGGCCCGGCTTCCAGGCCCGGATGGACGCCGCCCACGAGGACGGCTTCAGCGCCATGCGGGCCGAACTGCCAGGCAGCACACAGGATATCGAGGACTGGCCGGCCATGCTGCGGCGGGCCGGACTGACCCCGACCGGCACCCGCACCTTCCTGGTCGACCACCCCGCCCCGCTCGCCGGGCCCCTCCGCGGCTACCTGCACACCCAGCTGACCCGGCGCCACGACCAGCTCGCCGAGCAGCTCGACGCCGAGGACCGGGCCACCCTGGAGGCCCTGCTCGCCGAGGACGCCCCCACCGGCATCCTGCACCGTCCGGACGCCTTCTACCTGTCCGCGATGACCGTCCACACGGCCCGCCGGGACTGATCCGGCGGCCGCGGGGTCCTCGACCGTACGGACGGCAGCCGTCGGCCCTCGACCGTACAGCCGGCGACCGTACGGTCCGCGGCGTCAGCCCACGAGGAAGGCGGCCACCGTACGGGTGAAGGCGGCCGGATCGTCGAGCCACGGGTAGTGGCCGGCGCCGAGCTGGACGGCGGCGCGGGCGTGGCGGAACAGCGCGGCCGCGGCGCGGACCGCCCCGGGCCGCGGGTCGGGATCGTACTCGCCGGCCAACAGCAGTGTCGGCACCGGGAGTTCGGCGACGGCGGCGCGGACGGCGGCGGGCCGGAAGCCGCCGCCGTGGTACGCCGCGGCGGCCTCCGGGTGGCTCTGGACGGCGCAGTCGGCCTCGTGGGCGCGGGCGGTGGCGTTCCAGTCGCCGTGGAAGAGCGGCGCCACGGCGTCGGGGTCGGCGGCGCCGCCGGCGAAGGCGGCGCGGACGGCGGCCCGGGCGGCCGGGTACCACTCCTCGTCGGCGAGGCCGCGGGTCTCGGCCGCCTCGCGGTAGTCGTCCTCGGTGGCGGTGCCGCCGAGGATCCGGAGGCTGGGCGTGACCAGCACCAGCCGGCCGGTGCGCCCGGGGTGCCGCAGCGCGTACAGGGTGGCGAGCGAGCAGCCGGCGGAGTGGGCGAGGAGGTCGGCCCGGTCGAGCCCGAGGTGCGCCCGGAACGCCTCGACGTCGGCCACCTGCCGGTCGACCCGGTAGCCCGCCGGGTCGGCCGGGCGCGCCGATCGGCCCGTGCCGCGCAGGTCGAGGACGTGCAGGGCGCGGTGCGCGCCGAGGCCGCCGAGGTCGCCGAGGTACGCGGCGTCGCGCATCGGGCCGCCGGCGAGGACGAGCAGTGGCTCGCCCTCGCCGAGGACGCGGTAGCCGAGCGGGGTGCCGTCGGGGCCGGTGAAGGTCGTCATCGAAGGATCGTGGCAACCGCCGGCCGTCCAGGGCAACGGGAAATCGGCCGGGCGCCGCGCAGCCGGGCCGGTCAGCCCGCCGAGCCGCCGAAGCGCGCCGTCCAGGCCGCCAGGTCCTCGTCCGTGATCTTGGCGAACAGCACCGGCGGCACCGTGAACGCCGTCCCGGCCGGCACCAGGTCCAGCGCCCGCGCCTCCTGCGGGGCGATCCAGTCCCGGGTGGCGGCCGGGGACTCCTCGGGCAGCGCGAAGGCCCCGCGCATCGCCGCCGCGGTGGCCGGGATGAACGGTTCGGAGACCACCGCGTACAGGTGGATCAGGTTCATCGCGGTGCGCAGGGTCAGTGCCGCCGCCTCCGAGTCGGTCTTCACCTGCAGCCAGGGCGCCTTCTCGTCCAGGTACGCGTTGCCCGCGCTCCACAGCGCGCGCAGGGCCTGCGCCGCCTTGCGGAAGTTGAGCGCGTCCAGCTGGGCCTCGTACTCGGCGAGCAGCGCGGCGACCTGCTCGCCGAGGCGCTGCTCGGCCCGGCCCGGCGCGTGCCCGCCCGGGACGTCGTCGCCGAAGCGCTTGCGGCTGAAGGAGAGCACCCGGTTGACGAAGTTGCCGAGGGTGTCGGCGAGGTCCTTGTTGACCACCGAGGCGAACAGGTCCCAGGTGAAGCTGGAGTCGTCCGACTCGGGCGCGTGCGCCATCAGGAAGTAGCGCCAGTAGTCGGCGGGCAGCAGCTCCAGCGCGACGTCGGTGAAGACGCCGCGCTTCTGGCTGGTGGAGAACTTCCCGCCGTAGTACGTCAGCCAGTTGAAGGCCTTGACGTAGTCGACCTTCTTCCACGGACGGCGCGAGCCGAGCAGCGTGGCCGGGAACATCACGGTGTGGAACGGGACGTTGTCCTTGGCCATGAACTCGGTGTAGCGGACGGTCTCGTCGACCTCGTACCACCAGGACTTCCAGTCCCGCAGCTGCCCGGCCGGGGCCGCGTCCGCCCATTCCTTGGTGGCGCCGATGTACTCGATCGGGGCGTCGAACCAGACGTAGAACACCTTGCCCTCGGCGGCCAGTTCGGGCCACACGTCGGCCGGCACCGGGACGCCCCACTCCAGGTCGCGGGTGATCGAGCGGTCCTGGAGGCCCTCGGTCAGCCACTTGCGGGCGATCGAGGAGGCCAGCACCGGCCAGTCGTCGGCGTGGGCGGCGACCCAGTCCCCGACCTCCTCGGTGAGCTTGGACTGGAGCAGGAACAGGTGGCGGGTCTCCCGGACCTCCAGGTCGGAGCTGCCGCTGATCGCCGAGCGCGGCTCCAGCAGGTCGGTCGGGTCGAGCACCCGGGTGCAGTTCTCGCACTGGTCGCCGCGGGCCTTGTCGTAGCCGCAGTGCGGGCAGGTGCCGACGATGTAGCGGTCCGGCAGGAAGCGGGCGTCGGCGTTGGAGTACACCTGGCGGATCGCGCGCTCCTCGATGAAGCCGTTGCGCTGCAGCTCGCGGGCGATCTCCTGGGTGATCTCCCGGTTCTGCGGCGAGGAGCTGCGGCCGAAGTGGTCGAAGGAGAGCCCGAAGCCCTCGTACACCGCCCGCTGCGCGTCGTGTGCCCGGGCGCAGAACTCCGCGACGGGCAACCCGGCTTCCTGGGCGGCCAGTTCGGCGGGCGTGCCGTGCTCGTCGGTGGCGCAGATGAACAGCACTTCGTGCCCTCGTCGGCGCAGGTACCGGGCGTGGACGTCCGCCGGGAGCATGGACCCGACCATGTTGCCCAGGTGCTTGATCCCGTTGATGTACGGAAGGGCGCTGGTGATCAGGTGCCGAGCCATCCTCGGATGCTCCGATTTCTCCCGCACGCGCACCCCACCCGGAGTGCCGTGTCAGGCGCAGGGGTCCACTGTGGGCTGCAAGCCTAGGGCAAGCGCAGGGCCCTGGCGCGCGCGGCGGGCCGGGGCGGACGGCACTTCCGGGGCGGCGTGGACGGCGCGTCCGGGCCGGGTGTCACGGCCGGGTGAAGTCGCCGTACCGGTCGAACTCCCCGGACTTCACCCCGCGGACGAAGGCGGCCCACTTGCGGGGGGTGGTCTGCACGACGACCTCGGGCCGGTCGGACTCGCGGATCTCCACCAGCTCGCCCGCCGATCTGACCTCGACGCAGTCGGTGCTCTCGCCGCTGGCCGAGGCCTTGCGCCAGGCACTCATGCGAAGTCTTTCAGCAAGGCCCGGATGAAGTCCCGGGACTCGTCCGGCCCGAGCGCGATGGCCGCGGTCTCCTCCTTGATCCGGCGGTAGGAGGCCAATTCGGCCTGGGTGTGCACGAATTTCGGCCCGTGGGAGAGATCGATCTGGACGGTGTCGAGTTCCGGGACGGGACCGCGGGCGAGGTACAGGCTCTCTCCGGAGCCGGTGTAGGTGGGCACGCTGAACGGGATCACCCGGATCTCCACACCGGGCCGTTCGGAATTCTCCAACAGGCTCCGCAACTGGTCGCGCAGTACTTCCGGACCGCCGAACTGCATGCGCAGCGCGGACTCGTGCAGGAATGCGCTGTACGGCTTCGGGTGGTCGACGAAGATCTGCTGGCGCCGAATCCGGAATGCCTTCCGGACGTCGGCCTCCTGCCGGTACTGCGGGGGGAGCCGCTCGAACACCGCGGCGGCGTACTCCGGGGTCTGCAGCAGTCCGGGGATGAAGGTGCTGTTCAGGATGGAGAGGGAGGACGCGTGGTGCTCCATCTCCGCGATGTCGATGATCGCGTTCGGCAGCCGGCCGCGGTAGCCGTCCCACCAGTACTTGCGCCGGTCCTGAGTCATCGTCAGCAGTGCGTCCAGGTAGGGGCCGTCCGCGCATCCGCAGGTGAGTGCCCAGATCCGGAGCCGCTCGGCGCTGATGCCCGACTTCCCGTTCTCCATCTGGGAGATCTTGGGCAGGTCGGTGCCGATGGTGGCGGCCAGGCTCTTGGGCGTGACGCCCACGAGCTCGCGCATCCTGCGCAACTCGATCCCGAGGCGCTGCTGGCGCACGGTCGGCGACAAGCGGGGTGGCATGACTCTCTTCTCCGGGTCGCGGCTGGCGTCGATGCTTCCGGTGAAGTGTGCCGCGCGTGCCGGGCCCTAGCTACCGAAATGGGGGATACCCCACGATGGAGTGAACGTCCTTCCGCTCGGTAGCAACTCTGGCACCTTGACCCTATGGTCATCCGTGTCACTCGCTGACTTGTTGCCGCCTAAACAGTCGTCAAACAGTCGTCAATCGGCCGTCAATCGGCCGTAATGACACATCAGATGCATGGTCGCGGCGCCCGAAATCATCGACCGGAGACAGCCATGCCCCTCCCCTCTGCACTCGGCCTTCCCCATCGGCCCCATCGGCCCCACCCGTCCCGGCGCATTTCCGCATCCCGGTGAATGCGCTTCTCGTCGCCGGATTGTCGGCGCTCCTGCTCGCCGTCCTGTTCGTCGGCTGGCTGGTCTGGCTGGTGAACATCAGGCCCTCCGAACTCCGCGCGGTGAAACGCGAGTTGGCGGCCGGCCATGCCGCCGCGGGGGACCGGAAGTAGCCGCCGCGGCCGGCCGGGGCGCGGCTCAGCCCCGGGAGAGCCGTTCCGTCAGCCGGGACTCGGCCGCCGGCCACTCGTCGGCGAGCATCGAGAAGTAGACGCTGTCCCGCCAGCTGCCGTCGGGGCGCAGCCGGTGGCGGCGCAGGGTCCCCTCGTACTGGGCGCCGAGGCGCAGGACCGCGGCGCGGGAGCGCTCGTTGCGGGCGTCGGTCTTCCAGAAGACCCGGCCCATGCCGAGGTCCTCGAAGGCGTGGCGCAGGAGCAGCAGCTTGGCCTCGGTGTTGACCGCCGTGCGCCAGACCGAGCGGGCGTACCAGGTGCCGCCGATCTCCACGGACTCGTCCGGCGCGCTGTGGTCGTGGTAGCCGGTGACGCCGACGGCCCGGCCGCTCGCGAGGTCGACGGCGGCGAAGTTCACCGACTCGCCCGCGGCCGCTTCCGCGATCCGGGTGTCGAGGATCGCGCCGAGCTCCTCCTGCGAGCCGGGCGGCGGCGACATGGTCCAGCGCCAGACGTCGGTGTCGGGGCCGATGGCGGTCCAGAGGTCGGCGAGGTGGCGGCGCTCCAGCGGCTCCAGGCGGATGTGGCGGCCGGTGAGGGTGACGGGTGCGGGCTGCTTCGCGGTCATGATCCGAACGTAGCCCGATTGTGCACTAGAGGCAATAGATGTTTGAACTAGTGCAAAAGCCCCGATGTGAAAGCCCCGATGTGAAAGACCCGAAGCGAAAGACCCGAAGCGAAAGACCCGAAGCGAAAGATCCAGTGCGGAGGGTCCGGCGCGGAGGATCCGGGACGACGAAGGGCCCCGCAGGACGGTGCGTCCTGCGGGGCCCTCGGTGAAGAGCGGGTTCCGGCTCAGATGAACGAGTTGATCTGGATCGTCTCGTCGCGGCCCGGGCCGACGCCGATGGCGGAGATCGGCGCGCCCGACATCTCTTCCAGCGCCTTCACGTACGCCTGGGCGTTCTTCGGCAGATCGGCGAAGGACTTCGCCTTGCTGATGTCCTCGGTCCAGCCCGGCAGCGTCTCGTAGATCGGCTTGGCGTGGTGGAAGTCCGACTGGTTGTAGGGGAGCTCCTCGACCCGCTTGCCGTCGATCTCGTACGCGACGCAGACCGGGATCTGCTCCCAGCCGGTCAGCACGTCCAGCTTGGTGAGGAAGAAGTCGGTGAGGCCGTTGACCCGGGTCGCGTAGCGCGCGATCACGGCGTCGAACCAGCCGCAGCGGCGGTCGCGGCCGGTGGTGACACCGCGCTCGCCGCCGATCCGGCGCAGCGCCTCGCCGTCCGCGTCGAGCAGCTCGGTCGGGAACGGGCCGGAGCCGACGCGGGTGGTGTAGGCCTTGAGGATGCCGATGACCCGGTCGATCTTGGTCGGGCCGATGCCGGCGCCGGTGCAGGCGCCGCCCGCGGTCGGGTTCGACGAGGTCACGAAGGGGTACGTGCCGTGGTCGACGTCGAGCAGGGTGCCCTGGCCGCCCTCCAGCAGGACGACCTTGTCCGCCTTCAGCGCCTCGTCCAGGACGAGGGTGGTGTCGGAGAGGAAGGGCTTGATCTTCTCCGCGTAGCCCAGGTACTCCTCGACCACCAGGTCGGCCGGGATGGTGCGGCGGTTGTACAGCTTGACCAGGATCTGGTTCTTGTCGTGCAGCGCCGCCTCGATCTTCTGGCGCAGGATCGACTCGTCGAACAGGTCCTGGACCCGGATGCCGACGCGGTTGATCTTGTCCGCGTAGGTCGGGCCGATGCCGCGGCCGGTGGTGCCGATCCGGCGCTTGCCGAGGAAGCGCTCGGTGACCTTGTCCAGGGTGCGGTGGTACGGCGTGATCAGGTGGGCGTTGCCCGAGATCAGCAGCTTGGAGGTGTCGATGCCGCGCTCGTTCAGGCCGGCCAGCTCGGAGAGCAGCACGGCCGGGTCGATCACGACGCCGTTGCCGATCACCGGCGTCACGTTCGGGCTGAGGATTCCGGAAGGGAGCAGGTGCAGGGCGTACTTCTGGTCGCCGATGACCACCGTGTGACCGGCGTTGTTGCCGCCCTGGTAGCGGACCACGTAGTCCACGGAGCCACCGAGGAGGTCGGTGGCCTTCCCCTTGCCCTCGTCTCCCCACTGAGCGCCAACGAGCACGAGTGCCGGCACAGGCGTACACCCCTTCCGGTTGGGGCATCCTGCGTAGGCCGCAGTCTGCCCCGAGATAGACGAAGCCCCTGGCGCAATGGCGCAAGGGGCTCTTGCACCGAGAGATTACCTGAGGAAGGACCGGTCGTGTCGTCCCTGTCCACGCCTGCTACCGGCGGCCCGGAGCCGCTCCTGCTGCTCCTCGACCCGGTGGCCCGGCAGACCGACGGCGAGTCGGTGCGGATCGCGAAGGACGTGCTCTGCGGGGGCGCGGACGTGAAGGTGGCCTTTCCGGAGAGCCCTTCCGAGCTCGACCGGGTGCTTTCGCACCGGGGCCGGAGGCGACCGGTGGTGATCGGTTCCGACCTCGCGCTGCAGCGGGTGCTCCAGGCCCTGCATCGCCAGCGTGAGCTGGGCACGGAACCGGTGGGGATGGTTCCGGTCGGCCGCTCGCAGGAGCTGGCGGCGGCCCGCGCGCTCGGCGTGCCGGGGGAGCCGGTGCGGGCCGCGCGGGCGGTGCTGTCGGGTGCGCCGCGCCGGCTGGACCTGCTGGTGGACGACGGTGGCGGGGTGGCGCTGGGCGGGGTGCGGATCACCGGCGGGGGTGCGCGGCGCATGGTGGGCCGTTCGGGTGGCTGGCGTTCGCTATGGGCGAAACTGGCTGCGGCCGAGCAGGCGAACGCACTCACTCCGGACGGCGCCGACCACAGCTCCCGGGTCCGGGTCGAGGCAGACGGCCGACTGCTCGCGGACGTCCACCGGCCGGTCCGGCTGGTCCAGGTCACGCTCCCGTCCGGCGCCTCGGACGGGACGGGCGAGATGGAGGTGGTGGTCGCCGCCTCCGGCGCCCTGGTGCGCGCCCGGGCGGCGAGCGTGTCGGTGGTCGGACGGGGCTTCGACTACGAGGCCGACGGGCGCCCGGTCGGTCCGGTCCGGGCGCGGACCTGGACGGTGCACCCGGGAGCCTGGGGCCTGCTGCTGCCGGCCGCCTGACCGCCCGCCCGCCCGAACGCCCGCCGGACCGGTGGGCGACCGGCGGGCGACGGGTGGGGGAACGCCGGGTGAGCAGGCTCACGTTCGTCCGTGCCCGGACCCCCGCCGCCGCGCACCCGGAACTCCCCAACAGGCGCGAACCACAAGGCCAAGCGCCGCCCGCCGGAATTCCCCCCACCCGAAATCCCCGGCCGGTAAGGGGTTTTGTCTACGCGCATCAACTCGCGATCGCCGGACAAACCCGCAGTCCCGGGGTCCGACAGCCCGGGTCAACTGCCCTAGACTCGAAGGCGTGCCACGTGGTGACGGAAGACTCAACCACGATCTTCTTCCCGGTGAGAAAGGCCCCCAGGACGCTTGTGGCGTCTTCGGTGTCTGGGCTCCCGGCGAGGAGGTCGCCAAGCTCACGTTCTTCGGCCTTTACGCCCTGCAGCACCGCGGTCAGGAATCCGCGGGCATCGCAGTGAGCAACGGCTCCCAGATTCTCGTCTTCAAGGACATGGGCCTCGTTTCCCAGGTCTTCGACGAGGCCTCGCTGGGGTCGTTGCACGGGCATATCGCCGTCGGACACGCCCGCTACTCGACCACCGGTTCCTCGGTCTGGGAGAACGCCCAGCCGACCTTCCGGGCGACCGTTCACGGTTCGCTGGCCCTCGGGCACAACGGAAACCTGGTGAACACCGCCGAACTGGCGGCCATGGTCGCCGAACTCCCCGGCGAGGAGCACGTCTCGCGCTCCGGCCGGAGCGCCGCGACCAATGACACCGACCTGGTGACGGCGCTGCTCGCCGGCCACCCGGACCTCTCCATCGAGGAGACGGCCAAGGTCGTGCTGCCCCAGGTCAAGGGCGCGTTCTCGCTCGTCTTCATGGACGAGCACACCCTCTACGCCGCCCGTGACCCGCAGGGCATCCGCCCGCTGGTGCTCGGCCGGCTGGAGCGCGGCTGGGTGGTCGCCTCCGAGACGGCGGCGCTGGACATCTGCGGCGCCTCCTTCATCCGTGAGGTCGAGCCCGGCGAGCTCATCGCCATCGACGAGAACGGGATGCGCAGCTCCCGGTTCGCCGAGGCCAAGCCCAAGGGCTGCGTCTTCGAGTACGTCTACCTGGCCCGCCCCGACACCTCCATCGCCGGCCGCAACGTGCACCTCTCCCGCGTGGAGATGGGCCGCCGGCTGGCCAAGGAGGCGCCCGTCGATGCCGACCTGGTGATAGCGACGCCCGAGTCCGGCACCCCCGCCGCGATCGGCTACGCCGAGGCCAGCGGCATCCCGTACGGCTCCGGCCTGGTGAAGAACGCCTACGTGGGCCGCACCTTCATCCAGCCCAGCCAGACGATCCGCCAGCTCGGCATCCGGCTCAAGCTCAACCCGCTGCGCGAGGTCATCGCGGGCAAGCGCCTGGTGGTCGTGGACGACTCGATCGTGCGCGGCAACACCCAGCGCGCGCTGGTGAAGATGCTCCGCGAGGCCGGCGCCGCCGAGGTCCACATCCGGATCTCCTCGCCGCCGGTGAAGTGGCCCTGCTTCTTCGGCATCGACTTCGCCACCCGCGCCGAGCTGATCGCCAACGGCATGACCATCGAGGAGATCGGCCGCACCCTCGGCGCGGACTCGCTCTCCTACATATCGATCGACGGCATGATCGAGGCCACCGCGCAGCCGAAGGACCGGCTCTGCCGGGCCTGCTTCGACGGCGAGTACCCGATGGAGCTGCCGGACCCGGCGCTGCTCGGCAAACTCCTGCTGGAGGCCGAGATCAAGGGCGGCCAGCAGCCGCCGGCCGTCCGCGGCAAGCCGACCAGCGGCAGCGACCTGGACGGCGTCCAGTCGCTGCTCGGCGGGGCGGGCGCGGCCGCCGCGCTGCGCCGGCCGTAACGAACCGACGGTGGGGTCCCGTGAACCGGGGCCCCACCGCTGTTCCACCCCCTGCTGTTCCGTAGAACCACCCCCACCTGACCCGAAAGGGCCGCACGCAGTGACCAGCAACCAGAACGGTGCCACCTACGCCGCCGCCGGTGTCGACATCGAGGCGGGCGACCGCGCCGTCGAGCTCATGAAGCAGTGGGTGAAGAAGGCCAACCGCCCCGAGGTGGTCGGCGGTCTCGGCGGTTTCGCCGGCCTCTTCGACGCGTCCGCCTTCAAGAACTACGAGCGGCCGCTGCTGGCCTCGGCCACCGACGGCGTGGGGACCAAGGTGGCCATCGCCGCCGCCATGGACAAGCACGACACCATCGGCCACGACCTGGTCGGCATGGTCGTCGACGACCTGGTGGTGTGCGGTGCCGAGCCGCTGTTCATGACCGACTACATCTGCGTCGGCAAGGTCGTCCCGGAGCGGGTCGCCGCGATCGTCAAGGGCATCGCCGAGGGCTGCGCGCTGGCCGGCTGCGCCCTGGTCGGCGGCGAGACCGCCGAGCACCCGGGCCTGCTGGGCCCGGACGAGTACGACGTCGCGGGTGCCGGCACCGGTGTGGTGGAGGCCGACGCGCTGCTCGGCGCGGACCGGGTCCGGGCCGGCGACGTGGTGATCGCGATGGCCGCCTCCGGCCTGCACTCCAACGGCTACTCGCTGGTCCGCCACGTGCTGCTGAACGAGGCCGGCTGGAAGCTGGACCGCAAGGTCGAGGAGTTCGGCCGCACCCTCGGCGAGGAGCTGCTGGAGCCGACCCGGATCTACTCGCTGGACTGCCTGGCGCTCACCCGCGCCACCGAGGTGCACGCCTTCTCGCACGTCACCGGCGGCGGCCTGGCGGCCAACCTGGCCCGGGTCGTCCCGGACGGCCTGCACGCCCGCCTGGACCGCGGCACCTGGACCCCGCTGCCGGTCTTCCAGACCGTCGCCGAGGTCGGCAAGGTGGCCACCCTGGAGATCGAGAAGACGCTGAACATGGGCGTCGGCATGGTCGCGGTCGTCCCGCCGCACTCGGTGGACATCGTGCTGTCGATCCTGGAGGACCGCGGCGTGGAGGCCTGGCTGCTCGGCGACATCGTCGAGCGCGGCGACGGGCACGAGGGCGGTGCGGCCCTCTACAACGCCTACGAGGGCTTCCGCGCGAGCTGACCCCGGCGTGACGACGAGAGGGCCCCTCCGGAGCACCGGAGGGGCCCTCTCGCGTGCGGTGGAGGAGGTCGGCGGACCGTGCGGAACCGGTCGGCGGACCGTACGGGGGAACGCCGGGCGGGGCGGTCCGGCACGAGGGAACGCCGAAGACCGGTCCGGCACCCTGGCGGGTGCCCGAACCGGTCGGCGGGACTGCTGTGGCTACGAGCGGCGGGAGGCCTGGGACGCCCCGGTGCCTGGCCCGTTGTCGTCCTCGTCGTCGAGGTCGGCGTAGCGGGCTGCGTACTCCGCGTACGGGTCGTCCTCCTCCTCCTCCTCGATCGGCTCCGGCTCGATCGAGGCGGTGGACGGAGATACGCCCAGCTCGTTGGACAGACGGTTAGCGTCGAACCCGCCGCTGTTGTACTTCAGCTCGCGGGCGACCTTCGTCTGCTTGGCCTTGGCCCGGCCGCGCCCCATGGGTCGACCCCCTCAACGATGGGGCTCACGGCCCCGAGTCTGACACGTGTTCATGATCAGGTCCGGCCTGCCCGAATGGGAGGACCGTCCCTTGGAGCATTAACGGTACCTGTTTCCGCCGCTGGACGGTACGTCGTCGGTGTGACGTGGCGCGCACCGACCGCACCCGCGACCAGGTCTTCCCAGGTCAAGGGAGGTTTTGCGGCGTTCTGCGCGCTGTCCAGAGGTGTCTGAGGTCCGTCGTTCCAGGACTGATTATCCCCCCTAGGGGGGCCTCGGATCACCCGTTCGGCGGGAGAAGTGAGAATCCGGTTCCACATCGTGATGCGCGGGGGACCGTCCCCACGGCCCCCCGCGCATCACCGGGGTCGGTTGTCGACCCGTCAGGCGCGGCGGGCGCCGGGCAGCAGCACCGTGCGCAGGGCGCTGATCTCGCGCATCCGCTTCTCGGCCAGGCGGTCGGCGGCGACCGCGGGCGGGATGCCGTCGGCCGTCGCCCGGGTGAAGATCTCCAGGGTGGTGTCGAAGATCTTCGTGGCCTTGTTCTTGGCCCGCTCGAAGTTGAAGCCGTCGATCTCGTCGGCGACCTGGATGACGCCGCCGGAGTTCACCAGGTAGTCCGGCGCGTAGAGGATGCCGCGGTCGGCCAGGTCCTTCTCGACGCCCGGGTGGGCCAGCTGGTTGTTGGCCGCGCCGCACACGACGGAGGTGCCGAACTCGCCCAGCGCGGCGACCGTGGCGTCGGTCAGCGCGCCGCCGAGGGCGCAGGGGGCGTAGACGTCCAGCTTGGCCTGGAGCAGGGCGGTGGTGTCGGCGACGACCTCCACCTCCGGGTGGGCGGCGCGCACCCGGTTGACCGCGGCCTCGAAGGGATCGGTGACGACGACCGTGGCGCCGTCCGCGACCAGGTGGCCGACCAGGTAGTGGCCGACCTTGCCGACGCCCGCGACGCCGACCCGCTTGCCGCGCAGGGTCGGCTGGCCCCAGCGGGCCTGGGCGCTGGCGCGCATGCCCTGGAAGACGCCGAAGGCGGTCAGGATGGACGAGTCGCCGGCGCCGCCGTGCTCGGGCGAGCGGCCGGTCACGAACTCGGTCTCGCGGGCGATGACGTCCATGTCCTGGACGTAGGTGCCCACGTCGCAGGCGGTGATGTAGCGGCCGCGCAGGGACTCGACGAAGCGGCCGTAGGCCCGGAGCATCGCCTCGTTCTTGTCCTTGTTCGGGTCGCCGACGATGACGGCCTTGCCGCCACCGAGGTCCAGGCCGGCCAGCGCGTTCTTGTAGGACATTCCGCGGGACAGGTTCAGCGCGTCCTCCAGCGCCGCCTCCTCGGAGGCGTACGGGAAGAAGCGGGTGCCGCCGAGGGCCGGGCCCAGGGCGGTCGAGTGGATGGCGATGATCGCCTTCAGGCCCGAGCTGCGGTCGTGGCAGAGGACGACCTGCTCGTGACCGTCGCCGGGGGCGCCGTCCTGTTCGGTACGGAAGATCCTGCTGAGCACGCCGGGTGCGGAGTGCGTGGCGGGGGTCTGTACGTCGGTCACTGTGGTGACTCCAGTATCGAAGGCCCGCTGCTGTGGTGCGGGCGTCTGAGGCGAAGCGTAGCCGCGCCCGTGCCGCCGATCGGCCGTCTTGTCCGAGCTGGGGCCGGTCGTCCGAGGAGTGAGACGGGAAGGGGACGGGGTGCGGGCGCGAACGGGTTCGGGGGCGCGCCCTCCCGGGGCCGGGCGGTGCGTGCGACCATGCAGGACGTGACCGTCGTACGTACTTCCGTACAACCGCCCTACGCCGCCCACCTGCGGGTCTACGAGCCGCTGGCGGCCTATCCGGAGCCCGAGCGGGCGCACTGGCAGGCCTGTGCGGCGGAGCGCGGTCCGGACGCCGCCGAGCCGTCGCAGCCGGTGGCGGCGGCGGTGCTGGAGGAGCAGCGGGAGGCGCTCGCCGGGCTGGCCGCCCGCACGCCCCGGGCGCTGCCCGAGCGGGAGAGCGGGCGGGCGTACCTGCGGGTGGTGGACGGCGTACTGTACGTCTGCCCGTGGGCGACCCGACTGCGCAGCTGGGAGGCGCTGGAGGAGCTGCGGGCCGGGGCGCCGGTGGCGCTGCTGGACGCCGCGCTGCCGCCGGTGGCCCGGGCGGCCGCCGAGGCGGACCGGGAGCGCTGGCGGGCCGAGCACCCGGACGCCCGGCCGTGGATCCTGACCAGCCGGTGGGAGGTGCCGGTGCGCTGGTTCCTGCCCTTCGGGGACGAGGACCGCTGCTTCGTGCCGGGCGGGGACGGACCCGTGGACGGACCGGGAGGGGAAGGGGAGGAGGGCCCCGGGGGCCGGCCGGCGGCGCTGTTCTACCTGGTGCCGATGGCGCAGGCGCGCCGGCGGGTGGCGCGGGCCTTCCGGGCGCTGCGCGAGGCGGTGCCGGACGGGGAGCTGGTGCAGGGGGCGGAGCGGGTCGGGCGCTGGCTGGAGGAGTTCCATCCGCGCTCGCTGGTGGAACTGGACTACGGGGGCCTGGTGCAGCTGCTGGGCCCGGAGCGGTTGCTGGCGGACCGTTCGGCGGGGGAACTGGAGGAGGGGCTGCGGGCGCTGCGGGCGGGGGACACGGCCGAGGCGTTGCGCGTGTACGGGGAGCTGACGGTGCGGTGGCGCCGGGTGCTGGCGCTGCGGCACGCGAACTGATGTCCGACCGCGCGTGTATGACTGTAAGAGTCCTAAGCACTGCACGTCCGATGACCAAGGTCCTGGTTCGGGTCAATAGCTGCCGAACGTGACACTACTCACCGTTGACGCGAACTTACCCCTATGTGCAAAAATGGGACAACCAGCCCAACTTCACGTGAGCGTGCCCACTTTTGGGTGGTTCTGGAGTCGATGCGTGCTTTGCGGGGAAACGGAGGGTCTGGTCCCTTCGTAACCGGATGTCATCACTATGTGACTGTCCGTTATGGGGTGGTCCATCGCCATCCGTCGGCCTTGAACCCGTGAGGGGTCAATTTTGGCGGTTTGGTCGATAGGGCTGGACGGATGGTGTAGTTGTAGACACCAGGACAAGCCGTTCGTCCTATAACCGACTCGGCCCGTCTATGCCATTTCGGGCATCGCGGGCCAAGGTGCAGAATTTGAAGGATAGAACCGCCCTGGTTCGGTTCTCCCGAGGAGGCCGCTCATGACCGCTCGTACCCCTGATGCTGAGCCGCTGCTGACGCCGGCAGAGGTTGCCACCATGTTCCGCGTGGACCCGAAGACGGTCACTCGCTGGGCAAAGGCAGGCAAGCTGACGTCGATTCGCACGCTCGGTGGTCACCGCCGTTACCGTGAGGCGGAGGTGCGCGCTCTGCTTGCTGGGATTCCCGCCCAGCGCACTGAGGCCTGATAGGCCAAAGGCTCTTTAAAGGGGCCGCTTACCGGACTCCGCCGGGTCCGGTAAGCGGCCCCTTTGTCGTGCCCGCCCGAGGGTGTTCCGTGCCCGGGCGAGTGGTCGGAATGCTGAACTCCGGATAACGATCCGATGCGCGTGGGGCGGGGGGGATTTACAGTGAATAGCTGTACAATTTTACATATTAAATTAGCGGGGTTCCGGGAAGGGTCGCGCAGGGCCGATTCCTGGGGAGGTTCCGTGACGACCGTCACACGGTCCGTCACTTGTGGTCTAGACCTGGCCGGGGTAGTGGGCCGAACGGTCAAAAGCGAGAGGCGCGGAACCAGAAGGTTAAGGGCCCCACGCCCAACGGGCCTCCCCACCGGACATTAACCCCCCACCACCACCAAGAAACGGGGGCGCGC
>NZ_JBSHAP010000030.1:0-36416 GCF_053611565.1 Kitasatospora sp. NPDC054795 | reverse complement strand
CTACCCCGGGCGGGGTTGGGGGGCCCACCGCAAAAACGCGAGCGCCCCGCAACCTGACGGTTCCGGGCCTCTCGCGCTACGGCGATCCCGACGGGACTTGAACCCGCGACCTCCACCTTGACAGGGTGGCGAGCTAACCAACTGCTCCACGGGACCAGAGTGTTTCCTGATCTCGTTCACTCGCTTGCCGCGCTGCGAACAAGACAGACTGTAGCCCATGGTGGGCCCCCAGGTCGAACTGGCTCCTGAAGGCCCACCGCAGCTCACACGGCCACCCGGGTCAGAGCGTCGCCCGCGCCGCCGCCATCGCCTTCGTGATCCGCTTCTCCGACACCGGGCTCGGCGTGCCCAGCGACTGGGCGAAGAAACTGACCCGCAGCTCCTCGATCATCCAGCGGATCGCCCGCACCTCCGCGGACGGCTGGTGCCCGGCCGGCACCGCCGCCAGCAGCTCCCCGTACTCCTGCTGCACCTGCTGCACCTTCAGCAGCTGCTGGGCGTCCCGCTGCGGGTGGTTGGGCAGCGCCTCCAGGCGGCGGTCCACCGCCAGCAGGTAGCGCTTGAGGTCCGGCAGCCGCTGCCAGCCGGTGGCCGTCACGAAGCCCGGGTGCACCAGCGAGGCCAGGTGCAGCCGGACGTCGTTCACCGCGTTCAGCAGCACCGGGCTGCTCACCGACTTCAGCCGGGTCGAGGCCTTGTGGAAGGCGATCAGCGCGGTGGCCGTCTTCAGCGTGGTGTCCGCGGACAGGTCGTACAGGTCCGCGCGCACCTTGTCGTGCAGCTTGCCGAAGGCCGCCTCGTCCCAGGCCGGCCCGCCGGCCAGGGTCATCAGCCGGTCCGTGGCGGCGGCCACGACGTCCTCGAACAGGGCGCCGATCGAGCCGTGCGGACTGTGCGAGAGCGCCAGCTTCGCCTGGTTGCCCAGCCGGCCCTGGATGGACTTGGCCGGGGAGGTGGTGGTCAGCATCAGCAGCCGCCGCGCCCCCTCCCACATCGACCGGGCCTGCGCCTCCGGGGTGTCGAACAGCTTGACGCCGACCGACGGGCCCTCGTCCACCAGGGCCGGGTAGGCGCGCATCGAGTGGCCGCGCGAACGCTGCTCGAAGGTGCGCTGGAGCACCGGCAGCGAGGCCGGCCAGGCGGTCAGCCCGCTCTGCTCGATGCCCTGGCCGGAAGCGGCCGAGGAGAGCGTCTCCTTGAGCTTCGGCTCGAGCTTCAGCCGCAGCTCCTCCAGGTCCTTGGACTCGGCGAGCCTGCGGCGCCCGTCCACCACCCGGAAGGTCACCTTGAGGTGATCGGGCACCCGGTCGTCGTCCCAGGCCTCCGGGGGCACGGTGACCGCCGTCAGGCGCTTCAGGGCGTGCTCCAGGGCCGGGAGCAGGGGCTCCTGGCGGTCCTTCACCGCGCGCAGCGCCGCCCTGGCGAAGTCCGGCGCCGGAACGAAGTTGCGCCGGATCGCCTTCGGCAGCGACTTGATGTACGCGGTGACCAGCTCCGCTCGCAGACCGGGGATCTGCCAGTCGAAGCCCTCCGCGGTGACCTGGTTCAGCACCGGCAGCGGAATGTGCACGGTCACGCCGTCCGCGTCGCTGCCCGGCTCGAACTGGTAGGTCAGCTTGAAGCGGAGCTTGCCCTGCTGCCAGTGGTCCGGGTAGTCGGCCTCGGTGACGCCGTCAGCGGCGTCGTTGATCAGCATCGACTTCTCGAAGTTCAGCAGGTCCGGCTGCTCGTGCCGGGCCTTCTTCCACCAGGAGTCGAAGTGCCGGGTGGAGACGATCTCGTCGGGCAGTCGGGCGTCGTAGAAGTCGAACAGGGTCTGGTCGTCCACCAGGATGTCCCGGCGGCGGGCCCGGTTCTCCAGCTCCTCGACCTCGCCGAGCAGCTTGCGGTTCTCCGCGAAGAACCGGTGGTGGGTCTCCCAGTCGCCCTCGACCAGCGCGTTGCGGATGAACAGCTCGCGACAGAGCTCCGGGTCGATCCTCCCGTAGTTGACCTTGCGCTGGGCGACGACCGGCATCCCGTAGAGGGTCACCTTCTCGTACGCCATGACGGCGCCGGCCTTCTTCTCCCAGTGCGGCTCGCTGTGGCTGCGCTTGATCAGGTGGCCGGCCAGCGGCTCGACCCACTCCGGCTCGATCTTCGCGTTGATCCGAGCCCAGAGCCGGGAGGTCTCCACCAGCTCCGCCGACATCACCCAGCGCGGCGGCTTCTTGAACAGGCCGGAGCCCGGGAACACCGCGAAGCGGGCGCCGCGCGCACCGCCGTACTCGCGCTTCTCCACGTCGAACAGACCGATGTGGGAGAGCAGGCCGGCCAGCAGCGACTGGTGGATCCGGTCGGCGTCCGGCTCGGCGTCGGGGTGCGGCTCCTCGATCGTCACGCCCAACTGCTTGGCGACGGTGCGCAGCTGGACGTAGATGTCCTGCCACTCCCGTATCCGCAGGTAGTTGAGGAACTCCGCCTTGCACATCCGGCGGAACGCCGAGGAGGAGAGCTCGCTCTGCTGCTCCCGGACGTAGCGCCACATCGCCAGGTAGGAGAGGAAGTCGGAGGTCTCCGAGTTGAACCGCTTGTGCCGCTCGTCGGCGGCCTGGCGCTTCTCGGCCGGGCGCTCGCGCGGGTCCTGGATGGAGAGCGCGGCGGCGATCACCATGACGTCGCGGACGCAGCCGTTGCGGTCCGCCTCCAGCACCATGCGGGCCATCCGCGGGTCCACCGGGAGCTGGGCGAGCTTGCGGCCCAGCTGGGTCAGGCGCTTGCGCGGATCCTTCTCCTCCGGGTCGAGCGCGCCCAGCTCGTGCAGCAGGGCGACGCCGTCCTTGATGTTGCGCGAGTCCGGCGGGTCCAGGAACGGGAAGGCGGCGATGTCGCCGAGGCCGGCCGCCGTCATCTGGAGGATCACCGAGGCCAGGTTGGTGCGCAGGATCTCGGCGTCGGTGAACTCGGGGCGGGAGAGGAAGTCCTCCTCCGAGTAGAGCCGGATGCAGATGCCGTCCGAGGTACGGCCGCAGCGGCCCTTGCGCTGGTTGGCGCTGGCCTGGCTGATCGCCTCGATCGGCAGCCGCTGCACCTTGGTGCGGTGGCTGTAGCGGGAGATCCGGGCGCTGCCCGGGTCGATCACGTACTTGATGCCGGGGACGGTCAGCGAGGTCTCGGCCACGTTGGTGGCCAGCACGATCCGGCGGCTGCGGGAGCGCTGGAAGACCTTGTGCTGCTCGGCCGAGCTGAGCCGCGCGTACAGCGGCAGGATCTCGGTGTTCTTCAGCTTCAGCTTCCCGAGGGCGTCCGCGGTGTCGCGGATCTCGCGCTCGCCGGAGAGGAAGACCAGGATGTCGCCGGGGCCCTCGGCCTGGAGCTCCTCGGCGGCCTCGCAGATCGCCTGGACCTGGTCCCGGTCGCGGTCGGCCTCGTCCGCCTCGTCGTCGGCCTCGTCGACGATCGGCCGGTAGCGGACCTCGACCGGGTAGGTGCGGCCGGAGACCTCGATGATCGGGGCGTCGCCGAAGTGCCGGGCGAAGCGCTCCGGGTCGATGGTCGCGGAGGTGATCACGACCTTGAGGTCCGGGCGGCGGGGGAGCAGCTGCTTGACGTAGCCGAGGATGAAGTCGATGTTGAGGCTGCGCTCGTGCGCCTCGTCGATGATCAGGGTGTCGTACTGGTGCAGGTCGCGGTCGGTCTGGATCTCCGCGAGCAGGATGCCGTCCGTCATCAGCTTGACCAGGGTGTCCTGGCCGACCTGGTCGGTGAACCGGACCTTCCAGCCGACCGCCTCGCCGAGCGGGCTGTCCAGCTCCTCCGCGACCCGCTCGGCCACCGTGCGGGCGGCGATCCGGCGCGGCTGGGTGTGGCCGACCAGGCCGCGTACGCCACGGCCGAGCTCCAGGCAGATCTTCGGGATCTGGGTCGTCTTGCCGGAGCCGGTCTCGCCCGCGACGATCACCACCTGGTGGTCCCGGATCGCCGCCAGGATCTCGTCCTTCTTCTGGCTGACCGGGAGCTCGGCGGGATAGCCGATCCTCGGGACGGCGCGCCGGCGCCGCTCGACGACCGCCTCGGCGCGGTCGATCTCGGCGGCGATCTCGGCGGCGACCTTCTGCCGGGCCTCGGGCTTGCGGACCCGACGGGCCCCCTCCAGCCGGCGCCCGATCCGCACCTGGTCGCGCAGGGTCAGCTCGGGCAGACGGGCGGCCAGCCCGCCGATTCCGGGGCCCTCGGCGGGTACGGTGGCGGACTGGACTGCGGGAGAACTCACTGCGGGCATCCCTCTAGGTTCGCAAGGAGGCACGGCGGAGCGCACCTCGGTTTTCGAGCCCCTCCAGTGTCACAGCCGTCGGCGGCGAATCGCGAACGGCGGGCAACGGTCCGAGGCCGTCCCGGGCTCCGGGAGGTTGAGGAGGTGCTCATGGGAGCCCACAAGACCGCCCGGGACGAGGAGTTCCGGACGTTCGTCGGCAGCGCGTGGTCACGGCTGTTCAGGACGGCGTTCCTGCTCGCGGGGGACCGGCACGGCGCCGAGGACCTGGTCCAGCAGGCGCTGGAGCGGGCGTACGCGGCATGGAACCGGGTGCGTGCCGCGGACGACCCGTACGCCTACGTGCGCCGGATCGTGATCAACGAGCACGCCAGACGGTTCCGGCGGCGGCTGGTCGAGTACCCGGTCACCGAATTCCCGGACCGGCCCGCACCGGCCGGCGCCGACCCGGACGACCGGGCCGTGCTGCTCGCCGCACTCGGCACCCTGCCGCCGCGCCAGCGCCAGGCCGTGGTGCTGCGTTACTGGGAGGACCTCAGCGAGACCCAGACCGCGGTGGCCATGGGCTGCTCGGTCGGCACGGTCAAGAGCCAGGCGGCCAGAGGCCTGGCCAAGCTCCGCGGGGCCTCCTCACTCATCGGACTGACCAGCATCGGAGGGGCAAGATGAGCAACGAGTTCCTGCCCGGGAACACGGCGACCGGCGACGAGACGGCGGCCGTGCGGGCCCTGGGCGAACTGGCCGGGAGCGTCGAGACCGGGACGGTCCCGTACGACCGGCTGGTCACCGGCGGCCGGCGGCGACTGCGGCACCGGCGGCTGCTGACCGCCGGGGTGGCGGCGGTGCTGGTCGCCGGCATCGCCGGGGGCACGGCGGTGCTCGGCGAGCGCGGCCGGCAGGCCGTCTCGACCGTGGTGGCCGCCTCGGCCGCGGCCTCGGCCACCGCGGTGAGCACCACGGGCGCGCCCACCGCCCGGGACCCGTTCAACCCCGTCCGGGTCAAGGTCGCCGAAGGCAGCGCGAACGGCCACACCTGGCAGGCCTGGACCGCGCTGTGGCCGGCCGTCCCCGGCAAGGAGGACTTCGCCAAGCAGGCCCGGATGATCCAGGCGGAGCGGCACGAAGCCAACCCGGCGGCGAAGCCGGTCACCCAGAAGGACATCGACGACAACTGGAACACGCGCATCGACAGGGTGAACTACTACTACACCGTGGACGGCAAGCGGCAGGCGGACGACACCCTGCACGCGGTCTCCGCGCCGGGCGGGTTCCCGGGCGTCATCGGCGGCTCGTCGCTCGGCCTCGACGACGGCGCGGGCATCCCGCCGGTGGTGATCGAGGGAGTCCAGGCCGACATCACGAAGGTCGTGGTCGCCTGGAAGAGCGGCGGCACCACCGAGGCGGTGCCGGTCGTGGTCGGGGACTCCCCGTTCCGCTACTACGGCATCCTGGCGAAGCCGGGCACCGACGCGGCGACCGTCACCTACTACGCGGCGGACGGCTCGGTGCAGCGGGTCAAGGACGCCTGGCTCCGGACCTCCTGAGCCGGTGGCCGCGGGTGGCTGCCGGGGTTGGTGGCCGGGGTTGCCGGGGTGATCGGGGCGGTCGGGGTGCCCGTCACGGGTGGAGCGCGGCCTGGTCGGCGTCCGGGAGCCAGTCGCGGGCCGGGTCGTACTCCAGCCACCGGCTGCGGGCCGCCCCGGTGGTGAACGCCCGCAGCAGGTCGTCCAGTCGGGGGTGCGGGTCGGTGTCCGGACCGGTGCGCCAGAGCAGCGACCAGGCGTAGAGCGGGGTCGGCTCCGCCAGCGGGACGGTGCGGACACCCGGGCGCCCGGGCGGCGGGCCGTCGGCGGGGACGAGGGAGAAGCACGCCGGGTCGGCGCGGACCTGGTCCACGAAGTGCTCCAGGCCCAGGTTGGTCGAGCCGACCCGGCGGGCGATCCCGAAGCGCTCGGCGAAGCGGGTCAGGAAGTCCAGCCGGTCCACCGCCGCCGGGTAGCGCAGCACACTGTCCCGCAGGTCGTCCGGGCGCAGGACGTCCCGGCCGGCCAGCGGATGGCCGGTGCTCAGCAGGACGTCCACCGGCTCCAGCCGGACCAGCCGGTGCGTCAACTCACCCCCGCCGCCCGGCAGCCGGTGCACCCGGCCGAACCCGGCGTCCGACTCCCCGCGCAGCACGGCCGCCGCGACGGACGGCAGGTCCCGGCCGGGCACCGGCTCCACCAGCAGCCCCGGCGCCGCGTCCACCGCCTGCGCGAGCGTACGCATCGGGGCGTACAGGTGCCCCCACACGTCGATCCGCAGCGGCCGCGCCGTGCACCCCGCGGCCGCCACCGCCCGCTCCCCCTGCGTCAGCGCCCGCCGGGCCGGCTCCAGGAACCGCAGCCCCGCCCCGGTCAGCCCCACCCCGCGCGCGTCCCGGTCCAGCAGCCGCACCCCCAGCACCGCCTCCAGCCGCGCCACCCGCTTCGACAGCCCCTGCTGGCTGATCCCCAACCGCCCGGCCGCCCGCCCGAAGTGCAACTCCTCGGCCGCCACGACGAACGCCCGCACCTGCGCCAGATCCAGATCCACCCGGGCACCATAGGGCCTGCCCGCGAACTCCCGCGGGGCACCCGCCCCGGCCGCGGTCGCGTCGCGGTCGGGTGGGCCGTCGCCGCCCCGCGGCTGGGCGCTTCGCTCCGCCGTGCCGCGTGGTGCCGCCCCGCGGCCCGTCGCTCCCGGCCGGACAACCGGTGGTTGTCGCCGTCGTCCCGCGGTTGTTGGACCGGCCGGGGCGGCGCGCGGTGGGGTGAGGGGGTGACCGACGGAGGAGTGGGGATGAAGGCGCTGGTGGCGACGGGGCGGGCGGCGGAGCCGGTGCGGTTCGCGGAGGTGGAACAGCCGCGGCCGGGGCCCGGGGAGGCGCTGGTGAAGGTGGAGGCGTTCTCGGTGAACCGGGGCGAGACCTTCCAGCTGGAGGCGCCCCGGGCCGGGTGGCGGCCGGGGAAGGACGTGGCCGGGCTGGTGGTGCAGGCCGCCGCCGACGGGTCGGGCCCGGCCGTCTGCCGCCGGGTGGTCGGGCATCCGCCCGCCGCCGGGTGGGCCGAGTACGTGTGCGTCCCGACCTCCTCCCTCGCCGAACTGCCCGACGGCCTGGACACCGTACGGGCCGCCGCGCTGCCGCTGGCCGGCCTCACCGCGCTGCGGCTGCTCCGGGCGGCGGGACCGCTGGCCGGACGGCGGGTGCTGCTCACCGGGGCCTCCGGGGGCGTCGGGCACTACGTCACCGAGCTGGCCGCCGCGGCCGGGGCCGAGCTGACCGCCGTCACCGCCTCCCCGGAGCGCGGCCGGCGGCTGGTCGAGCTGGGAGCGGCCGAGGTGGTCCACGAGCCGGGCGAGGCGCGCGGTCCGTACGACCTGGTGCTGGAGTCCACCGGCGGCGCCGCGCTGCCGCTCGCGCTGGCCCGGCTGGCCCGGCGCGGCACGCTGATCTGGTTCGGCCAGGCCTCCCGGACGCCCGTCACCCTCGACTTCTTCGACTTCTTCGCCGGCCCGGAGTCGGCGGTCGTCCGGCACTTCCACTACGCGGACTCGGACGTCCCGGACGGCGCCGACCTGGCCACCCTGGTGCGCCTCACCCGGGAGGGGCGGCTGACCCCGGAGCTCGGCCGGGTCGCGCCCTGGGCGGAGACCGCCGCCGTGCTCACCGACCTGCGCGAGCGCCGGATCCGCGGCAAGGCCGTACTGACCCTCGCCTGACGCCCGCCCGACACCCGCCCGACGCCTGCTCCGAATGCGAACGACGCGAACGACGCGAACGACTTCGAAGGGAACCTCCGCCGTGCCCGACCTCTCCTTCCTCGACACCCCCGGCCTGCTGCCCGCCTTCGTCGAGGAGAACCGGCCGCGCGCCCACGGCGCCGGCCTGGACCCGTACGAGTACGCCCGGGTCACCGCCCCGCTGACCTCCCCGCACGACTGGCCGGCCGCCTGCCGGGCGGCCGGCCACCGGCACGCCGGGGCGGCGGAGCGGGCCGCCGCCGAGGGCCGCACCGTCACCGCCGGCGAGCGGTACCGGAGTGCCGCCCGCTGGTACCACTTCGCCGGGCTGCTCCCGCACCCCGACCGGGCGGCCGCGGCCCAGGCCGCCGCGGAGGCCGACGAGGCGATGCGGCGGGCGCTGGCCCTGCTCGACCCAGGGGCGGAGCGGGTCGAGGGCGAGGGCTTCGCGGGCTGGCTGCGCCGCCCGGCGGCCGACGGGAGCGGCGGCCGGGCCCCGGTGGTCCTGGTGGTGCCGGGGATGGACTCGGGCAAGGAGGAATTCCACGCGGTCGCCGACGCCCTGCTCGCCCGGGGCCTCGCGGTGCTCGCCGTCGACGGGCCCGGACAGGGCGTGCTCGCCGCCGGCAGCGCGCCGGAGCCGGAGTACCACCGGGTGGTCGGCCGCGCCCTCGACGCGCTGGCCGGCCGTGTGGGGCTGGACCCGGACCGGACCGCCGTGATCGGCCTCAGCCTGGGAGGCCACTACGCGGCCGTGGCCGCCGCCCGCGAGCCGCGGCTGCGCGCCGCCGCCATGGTCAGCGGCCCGTACCGGCTGGACTGGGAGGGCCTGGTCCCGTTCGTCACCGCGACCCTGGCGCAGCGCTGCGGCGGGTACCGGGCGGCCCGTGCCTTCGCCGAGCGGATCGACCTGACCGCCCTCGCGCCGGCGATCACCGTCCCGCTGCTGGTGGTCGAGGGCGGAGAGGACCGCATCCCGGGCGTCACCACCGCCACCGTCCTCGCCGAGCACGCCCCGGACGCCGAACTGCTGCTCGTGCCGCACGGCAACCACCTGCTCGGCACCGCCCTGCCGGACTGGCTCCCCGCCACCGCCGACTGGCTCACCGCCCGGCTGACCGGCTGACCGGCTGACCGGCTGACCGGCTCACCGCCCGGCCGACCGAGCCGCCGACCGGCTCACCACGGCCGACCGGCCGGGCACCCGGTGACCGAGCGAGGCGGCGGCGAACAGCAGGCCGCCGGCCAGGAAGAACGGCTCGTAGCCGAAGGTCACGAACCGGGCCGGCGCGTCCAGCTCGGCACCCGAGCGGCTGCCGACGGCCAGCGCGATCCAGTCCGGGACGGACGGCGCGGCGTGCAGCACCAGCAGCGCGGTGGTGCCCCACAGCGCCGTGCCCAGCAGCCGGGCCGGCACCCGTGCGCCCCACCGCCGCAGCGGCGCCAGCGCCACCGCGGCGGCCACCGCGCACAACGGGATCGCGATCACGTCGATCACCAGCAGCGGCGTGCTGCTCCACACCGACCGCCCGTCCGGCAGTCCCAGCCGTCCGTCCGCCAGCCAGTACAGATGCACCAGTGCGAAGGCCACGGCCCACCCCGCCGCCGCGTACCCGGCTCCCCGCACCACCCGGTTCCAGCCCGTGTCCCGTGTCGTCTCCATGCCGTCCACGGTCCCGCGCCGCCCCCGCCCGCCGGATCGTCCCCCGGACGGGTCCCCCTCCCCCTCCGGGGGGAACCGGGTGGTCGTCCCGAGGGGTCAGTACGGCAGCAGGTCGCCGGTGACCAGGTCGAAGCCGAAGGGCTCGGGGACGTGCAGGGTCTCGCCGAAGGCGACGTCCTCCCGCCGGTGGTACCGGGTGGCGTCCGGCCTGCTGAACAGGGTGACGGTCTTCTCCCGGGCGTCGATCAGGAGGTACAGCGGGATGGCCATCAGCGGATAGTCGCGCAGCTTCCCGACCCAGTCGTTCTCGGGATTGGAGGGCGAGACCGGCTCGACCGCGATCGCGGCCAGCTCGGCGGGCACCCGGTTGTCGGTCGTGGCCGGCGCCTCGTCCGGAACGTACGTCAGGTCGGGGTTGCGGCTCTTGCCGGCGTTCGGTGAGACCAGGTCGGTGTTCTCACTCGGCAGCATTCCGGCCGGGGTGTGCGCGTCGAACTGGCGACGCACCACCAGCAGGTTGCGCTGATGGATCCCCGAGGGGCTCACCGTCATCGTGATGGTGTCGCCGGAGATCTCGACCTTGAAGCCGTCAGGCAGGCTCCTGCGGGCTTCCCCAAGGAGTTCGAAGTGTTCCGGGGCCATGAGCGCGAAGCCTCCTGGACCGGGTGAACCGAATCCGCGGGTACCGGACACCCAGCGTAGTCGGCCGGCGCGGGGGCGGAACGACGAAGCCCCCGTAGCGAATTCGGTACGGGGGCTTCCCGGTTGTGGCCAGGGCCGGGGTCGAACCGGCGACCTTCCGCTTTTCAGGCCAAGCCGGGGCGGTGAGATGCCCCGTTTTGCGCGGTTCCGACGTCCGTAGAGGTGCGGCTACGGACGTCAACGTGCACGGCGGTTGGCGTCAGCGTTGGCGTCAACCGGCGCTACTGGGCGGGGCTGTGCTCACCAGTCGAGAGTGCGGAGCTGCTGGTTGGCCTGGTGCGGGTCGAACCGGTCGGGGTCGAAGTCAGCCACCCTCTCGAGGCCGAGCCAGCGCAGCAGGTCCTCGTGTTCCGGATGAGCGGGGTCGGATAGGGCCTGTTTGAGGTCCTCGTATCCGGGTGCGCCACCGCAGTCCTCGGGTGGGCAGGCTCCCGCTCCGTCCACGCAGGCGGGGTAGTGTCGGCCGGGTTCGGCCGCTGTCCGGTGTTCCACGGTGATGCAGTGGTTCCACGAGTCGCCGAAATCGTAGGTGTAGTCGAGGTGTGCGCCCTCCTTGGCGACAGTGTCCAGCGCGACGGTGGTCTCGTCGACGAAGTCGAGCTCGGACGAGCGGCGCCCGTAGTCGACGCCGTTCGCGCTGAACGCGTGCAGGTGGCAGTTCTGCCAGCCCATCGCCGCCTGGATGACCCGGTGCAGGTTGTCGAGGCGGATGCCTGCCGGCACCTGGACGCGGCGCCACACAGCGGGCTGATCCACATCGGCGAGTTGGATGCCGAGCTCGTAGATCGGGTCGCCGGGGCGTGGCTCCCCGCGGAGCCGGGCCAGGGCTTGACGGCCGTCCGAGGTGAGAATGACGGACTTGCCGATCTGCTGGGCGGCCCCGAGCCCCCTGAGCGCCGCGAGGAGGCGATCCACGTCGCGGTCGTTGCTCTGACGCAGGAGACGAAGGCGGTCCTCGGGAAGGCCGTCGAGGACGAAGAGCCCAGACAGCGCCTCCCACACCGCAGTCCGCAGCTCCTGCTCCGGGACGGGAAGGTCCGAGGCGTAGAGGCTCGTCAGCACCGCCCGGAGTCCACCGGGGTACTCCTGCGCGAGCAGTGAGCCGAGCCACCCGGGAGGGAGTACCGTCTCGCCGATGCGCGGCAGTGCCTCGACCAGCGCGTCGAGGATGCGCTCGGGATCCTCCAGTACGCGGGTGTTCTTCTTGACGGGCACCAGGCGGCCGGCGGTGACCCGCAGGAGCCGGGCCGCCTTGGCCCATTCGACCAGCAGGTTCAGGTGGTACAGCTCCTGGCTGGACTTGGTCTTGAAGGTCCTGTCACCGATGGCCGGGTCGATGGTGTCGTCGGTCTTCAGAAGAGTGACCAGGGCCCGCGCGTCCGCGAGGGTGACCTTGCCTGTCTGGGTGAGCTTGCGTCCCGCGCCGATCCAGCTGACGAGACCTCGGATCTGCTCGACGGTGCCTGGCTGCTCGGGTTCCATCGCCGCTTCCTGTCTGCTCCGGGCTTGACGGATTCCATCATGGAGGATCGGCATTCCCGCTAGGGTCGCCGTGATGAGCGAGTACCAGTACTACGAGTTCCTGGCGATCGATCGGCCGCTGACCAGCGACGAACAGGAGCAGCTGCGGTCGCTGTCCACTCGGGCCCGGATCACCGCGACGAGTTTCACCAACGAATACCAGTGGGGCAATTTCCGGGGCGACCCTCGACGGATGGTGGAGCAGTACTACGACGCCCACCTCTACCTGACCAACTGGGGGACCCGTCAGGTGATCCTGCGCCTGCCCAAGGGGCAGCTCCCGCTGCGGGCGCTGGAGCCGTACTGCTTCGACGAGTGCGTCGAGGCATGGACGACCAAGACCCACCTCGTCCTGGACCTGCGCAGCGAGGACGAGAGCGGGGACTGGGACGAGGGCGCCGAGGACTCGCTCGGTGCCATCGCCGGGGTGCGGGCCGAGCTGCTCTCCGGTGATCACCGCGCCCTGTACCTCGCATGGCTGTCCGCCATCGGCGCCTGGGCACTCCAGGAGGACGATGAGGAGGCCTACCGGGCGGCGGTCGAGCCCCCGGTCCCGGCCGGGCTCGACCGGCTCACCGCACCGCAGCGGGCGCTCGCGGATTTCCTCCGCGTCGACGCCGACCTGCTGGCGGTCGCCGCCCAGGCCAGCCCGCCGGCCCCCGCACCTCGGAAGAGGCCCGGGAAGAAGGAGCTGGCGCCGCTGATCGCCGCGCTTCCCGAGAAGGAGAAGGACGACCTCCTGTTGCGCGTGGCGCTGGGCGACGAGCCTCAGCTGGGAACCGAACTGCTGCGCCGCCTGCGCGGCGAGCCGTCTGCCGTGACGGTGCCGGGGCAGCGCTCCGCCGCCGAACTGCTGGACGCAGCCCATGCGCGAGTCGCGGAACGCCGGCAGCGCGCCGACCGGGTCCGAGACGAGGCACGGGCAAAGAAGCTGACCGCCTTGGCCGCCGAAGAGGAGGCGATCTGGCGGGAGGTCGAGAACCACGTCGCCCGCAAGCAGGTGGCCCGCTACGACGCCGCAGTGGCCCTTCTGGTCGAGCTCCGCGACGCCTGTGATCATGTCGGGCGCGGCCTTCAGTACCGGCAAGGAGTGGCCGCGCTCCGCGAGAAGTACCGGCACCTGCCCGGCCTGTTGCGCCGGCTCGACGACCGGGCCTTGCGCGGCTGACGCCTTCCTTCCGTTCACGCGGCTCGCCGAGGGGCACCCGTGCCCGTGGGCCGTGACCAAGCGGCTGGAACATCGAGTGCAGGCGTTTCGCAAGCGTTGCAGCTAGAATGCCTGCATGACTGCGATCACGATTCGTGAAGTACCGGACCCGATTCTCGAAACCCTCAAGCTCAAGGCGGCCAAGGCGGGGAAGAGCCTCCAGGCGTACCTGCTCGACCTCGTCACCCGCGAGGCGGCCACGCCGACGTTGGCCGAGATGATGGCTCGCCTCGACCGGGAGACCCGTACCGACGTCAGTACCTCTGACATCCTCGCCGCGATCGATGACGGGCGGGAGCGTCGGTGAATTCGAGCGTTGTCATTGATTGCTCTGCGCTGGTGCGGGTGCTCACCGACCACGGCCCCGCCGGCCACGCCGTCCGCGACCGACTCCGCGGGGTGGATGCGCTCGCCGCCCCTGGCCTGCTCGACTACGAACTCGTGTCGGCTCTCTTCGGCATGGTGCGGGGCGGCAAGCTCGCGGAGAAGGAAGCGGTGAAGGCCGTAGCCGACTACCAGGCACTCGCCATCACGCGACACGAGACGCTGATCCTCTGGCAGCGGGTGCGAGAACTGCACCACAACATCAGTGCATATGACGCCCAGTATGTGGCGCTCGCCGAGACCCTCGGCGTGCCGCTCGTCACCAGCGATGCCCGAATCCAGCGCAGCGGTGCGGCCAAGTGCACCATCGAGGTCTTTGCCTAGCCGCTGGTGAAGGCGGGCCGGAGCAGGGCAACGACCGTCCGCTGCGCCGTTGGCGTCAACCGGCACGAAAATGCCCCCGAAGCGAGCTGCTTCGAGGGCATCGTTCCTGGTCAAGACTGGTGGCCAGGGCCGGGGTCGAACCGGCGACCTTCCGCTTTTCAGGCGGACGCTCGTACCAACTGAGCTACCTGGCCGTACTGCAACGTCTCTTGCGAGACGAGCGATCCCGACGGGACTTGAACCCGCGACCTCCACCTTGACAGGGTGGCGAGCTAACCAACTGCTCCACGGGACCTAGAAGTGGCGAACCACTCAGGGTCTTGCGGTCTTGCGCACTGCACTTTACTACGGTACTGCGTGCCCCCAACGGGATTCGAACCCGTGCTACCGCCTTGAAAGGGCGGCGTCCTGGGCCACTAGACGATGAGGGCTTGCGGCCTGTCCCGCTGTTTCCAGCGTTCGGGGACGTCGAGAAGCATATGGGATGCAGGGCGGATCGCCAAAACGGGTTTCGCCCGGGTGGGGGTGCGGGGTGTGTGGGGCCGGTGGCCGGGGGTCAGGACCAGCCGAGTTCGTCGAGTTCGTGGTCGTCGAAACCGAAGTGGTGGGCGACCTCGTGGATGACGGTGGTGCGGACCTCCTCGACCACCTGCTCGCGGGTCTCGCAGTGGCGCAGGGTGGGGCCGCGGTAGATCAGGATGCGGTCGGGCAGGACGCCCGCGTACCACTCGCCGCGCTCGGTGAGCGGGGTGCCCTCGTAGAGCCCGAGGAGCTCCGGGTCGCTCGGGTCGGGCTCGTCCTCGACGAAGACCGCGACGTTGTCCATCATGGCCGCGAGGTGCGGGGGGATCTGGTCGAGGGCATCGCCGACCAGCGTCTCGAACTCTTCCCGGGTCATCTCCACCGGATCATTGTCCGGTGTCGGATGACGGTGTGCCAGGTGGCGGAGCCCGGTGTTTGATGGGGCTATGACGACCTCGGAGGGCGCCGTGGACGACGCCGCGGGCGGTACTGCGGGCGGCACCGCGGGCGGCACCGTGGACGGCGCCCCGGCGCGGGCCCGCCGGCCCGGCCGGCCGCCGGTGCTGCGCGGGCAGGGGCGGGCGGTGGCGGTGGTCGCGGCGGGCGGGGCGATCGGCGCGTCCGCGCGGTACGCGGCCGGGCTCGGCTGGCAGACCGGCCCGACGGCCTTCCCCTGGACGACGTTGCTGGTCAACGTGGTCGGCTGCGCGGTGATCGGGGTGTTCCTGGTGGTGATCACCGAGGGGCGCCAGGCGCATCCGCTGGTGCGGCCGTTCTTCGGCACCGGCGTGCTGGGCGGGTTCACCACCTTCTCGACGTACGCGGTGGACATCCGCCGCCTGCTGGAGGGCGGCCGGACCGGGCCCGCCCTCGCGTACCTGGGGCTGACCCTGGTGGGCGCGCTGCTCGCGGTGTGGGCGGCGGCCGGGCTGACCCGGCGTCTGATCCACCGGGTCGTCCGCCGCGGGGCCGGGCGGGGCGCCGCGGAGCGGGCCGGGGGTGCGCGATGAGCCGACTGGGCGGGCCGGCGCTGCGGCTGACCGTGCTGATCGGGGAGAGCGACCGCTGGCACCACCGACCGCTGTACAGCGAGATCGTGCACCGGGCCCGGGAGGCCGGGCTGGCCGGGGCGAGCGTGTTCCGGGGCATCGAGGGGTTCGGGGCCTCGTCGCTGGTGCACACCACGCGGCTGCTGTCGCTGAGCGAGGACCTGCCGGTGGCGGTGGTGATCGTGGACGAGGAGGAGCGGGTGCGGGCGTTCCTGCCGCAGCTGGACGGGATGGTGGCGGAGGGGCTGGTGCTGCTGGACCGCTGCGAGGTGGTCACTTACGCGGGACGCGGGGCGGAGGAGGGTTCGGGCCGGGGGCCGGGCCGGGAAGCGGGCCCGGGGGAGGCGGCGGAGTGAACTGGCTGCTGGTGGTGGCGGGCGCGGTGGTCGGCGCGCCGCTGCGGTACCTGACCGACCGGGCGGTGCAGTCCCGGCACGACTCGGTGTTCCCGTGGGGAACGTTCACGGTGAACGTGGCCGGCTGCCTGGTCCTCGGGCTGGTGACCGGCGCGGTGGCGGCGGGCGCGGCCTCCTCGAAGGTCCAGCTGCTGCTGGGGACGGGGCTCTGCGGGGCGCTGACCACCTATTCGACCTTCTCGTACGAGACCCTGCGGCTGACCGAGACCGGCGCCGGGCGGTACGCGCTGGCCAACGCGGCCGGCAGTGTGCTGGCCGGGCTGGCCGCGGTCTACGGGGGCGCGGAGCTGGCCTCGGCGCTCTGGGGCTGAGCGCGGACGCCGGAGGGGCGCCGGAGAGACGCCGAGGTGTGCCGGACGGGCTCTGAGCGGCCCTGAGCGGCCCCGGGACGGCCCTGGACGGCCCCGGGGCGGGCGCCGGAGCGCCGGCCCCGCCGGGCGAGCTTGCGCACTGCCCGTGTCCCGCCGGGCCGGGCGCGCGTTGGGCACCGAAAGCGGCCGCGCGCGAGTGGGTGGCCCGGGTGGGGCGGTAGAGAGGGACCTCAGTGGCTTCGGTGCGGGCGGCGCGGACGGTGCGGGCGGTACGGGCGGTGCGGGTGCGGCTGGCCGCGGCGCGTCCGGCTCCGGTGCGGGTGGCGGCGGTCCCGCGCTCGCGCGCGGTGCGGGCGGCGGCGTTGCTGACGGTGGCCGGGCTCGGGCTGACCGGGTGCATGTCGGTGGGTCCGGCGGCGGAGGAGAAGCACGGCGTGGCGCCGGTCGGGCAGGCCGGGCCGGCGGTCCGGCCGGGGGCGACGGGCGGGCCCTCGTCCTCGCCGGGCTCGGGGCACCCGGGCGGGGCCTCGGGGCACCCCGAGCGGTCGGGGGGCCTCCAGGGCGACGGCGGGTCGAACGGGGCCTCCTCGACGGCGCCCGGCGAGGCGGCCCCGGGGGCGAACGGCGCGGTGGCCGGGGTGGTCCCGGTGCCGGGGGCGGGCGCTCCCGACGGTGGTCCGGGCGGTGGTTCGGCGGGCGGTACGAACACAAGTCCCGTTCCGCACCCGGGCGGTGGAGCGGGCGGATCCGGCGGTGCGGCGGGCTCCGGCGGTACCGGCGGTACCGGGGAGGGCCGGTCCGGCGGGGGCTCGGCCGGGGGGCCCACGACCACCCCGAGCAGCCACCCGTCCGGCACGCCCGCGCCGGAGCACAGCTCGCCCGCCGCGACCGTCCCGCCGGCCCCGGACCCGTCCTCCGGCAGCTCCGGTTCCTCGGCACCGAGCCCGCGCGCGGCCGGGCATTAGCGGATTGAGCAGGGCATTTGCCTCCGATCCCCAGGTTCGTCTATGGTGGTAGATCGTTCGTTTGATCCATTTGACTGGCGCCCTATTCCCATCTGGCGCCCTTGGCGCGTTCCGGCGATCCGTGGCTGACCGCATAGAGGCGGTTGTGAAACAGAACCCCGGACTTTGGCGCGTGCCACTTCCGGAAGGTTTTGCATGTCTCTCGTTGACGACGCCCGCTTCGCCATGCCCGCGAACGAGGCCGCCGCCGATGTCACCGACTCCGACGACACCATCGACACCACCGCGGACGAGGTGATCGCCGAGGCCGAGGAGGCCACCGAGGAGGCGGCCGCCGAGCCCACCATCACCTTCGGCGACCTGGGCCTGCACGACGACGTGGTGCGTGCCCTCGCCAAGCGCGGTGTCACCACCCCGTTCCCGATCCAGGCCGCGACCATCCCGGACGCCCTGGCCGGCAAGGACGTGCTGGGCCGTGGCCGCACCGGCTCCGGCAAGACCCTCAGCTTCGGCCTGCCGCTGCTGACCCGCCTCGCCGACGGCGAGCGCACCAAGCCCAAGCACCCGCGCGGCCTGATCCTCGTCCCGACCCGCGAGCTGGCCATGCAGGTCGCCGACGCCCTGGAGCCGTTCGGCTCGGTGCTCGGCCTCAAGCTCAAGGTCGTCTGCGGCGGCACCTCGATGTCGAACCAGATCTACGCGCTGGAGCGCGGTGTCGACGTCCTGGTCGCCACCCCCGGCCGTCTGCGCGACCTGCTGAACCGCGGCAGCGCCAAGCTGGCCGACGTCCGGACCGTCGTGCTCGACGAGGCCGACCAGATGGCCGACATGGGCTTCCTGCCCGAGGTCACCGAGATCCTCGACCAGGTGCCGAGCGGCGGCCAGCGCCTGCTGTTCTCCGCCACCCTGGAGAACGAGATCGACACCCTGGTCAAGCGCTACCTGAAGAACCCGGTCACCCACGAGGTCGACCCGTCGGCCGGCGCGGTTACCACCATGACCCACCACATCCTCGTGGTGAAGCCCAAGGACAAGGCGCCGATCACCAACGCGATCGCCGCCCGCAAGGGCCGCACGATCATCTTCGTCCGCACCCAGATGGGCGCCGACCGCGTCGCCGAGCAGCTCATCGAGGCCGGCGTGAAGGCCGACGCGCTGCACGGCGGCATGACCCAGGGCGCCCGCACCCGAGTCCTCGGCGACTTCAAGGACGGCTACACCAACGTCGTCGTCGCCACCGACGTCGCCGCCCGCGGCATCCACGTCGACGGCATCGACCTGGTCCTCAACGTGGACCCGGCCGGCGACCACAAGGACTACCTGCACCGCTCCGGCCGCACCGCGCGGGCCGGCCGCTCCGGCGCCGTCGTCACCCTGGTGCTGCCGCACCAGCGCCGCGGCGTCTTCCGCCTGATGGAGGACGCGGGCGTGGATGCCTCGCGCCACATCCTCGACCACGCCTTCGACGCGGAGGTCGCCAAGATCACCGGCGCCCGCTCGCTGACCGAGGTCCAGGCCGAGAGCGCCGCCAACATCGCCGGTGCCGCCGAGCGCGAGCTCGCCGACATGACCCGCCAGCTGGAGCGCGCGCAGCGCCGCACCACCGAGCTGCGCGAGGAGGCCGACCGCCTCGCCGCCCGTGCGGCACGCGAGCGGGCCGACCTGGGTATCGAGGACGAGGAGCCGGCCGCCGAGGCCGAGGCCGAGGCCGGCGAGGCTTCGGAGACCGTCGTCGAGACCGCCGCCCCGGTGGCCGAGGAGCGCACCCCGGCGTACCGCGAGGCGCGCAACGAGCGTCCGGCGTTCGGTCGTGACCGTGACGACCGCGGCGACCGTGGCGGCCGTTCCGGCGGCTTCAACCGTGACGACCGCGGTGGCCGTTCCGGTGGCTTCGGTGACCGTGACAACCGTGGCGGTGGCTTCAACCGCGACCGTGACGACCGTGGCGGCCGTTCCGGCGGCTTCGGTGACCGTGACAACCGTGGCGGCGGCTTCAACCGCGACCGTGACGACCGCGGCGGCCGTTCCTTCGGCGACCGTCCGGCCCGTTCCTTCGGTGACCGTCCGGCCTTCGGCCGTGACCGCGACGAGCGCGGCGGCAGCAGCCGTCCGTTCGCGCGCCGCGACGACCACCGCTCCGGCGGCCGTCCGCAGTCCGACCGCGGTGGCTTCAACCGTGACCGCGGCGGCTTCGGCGCCGGCCGTGACCGCGAGGACCGTCGCCCGGGCGGTTTCGACCGCGACGACCGCAAGCCGCGCTGGAAGAACTGACGCCGCACCGGCGGTAGTCGACCGCCGGCCCGGCTGAACGTACGAAGGGCCCGCTCCGTCCCCCGGAGCGGGCCCTTCGCGTTTCCCCGGCAGCCTCGCGTTCCCCCGTGCCGGGCCCCCGAGGCGTTGTTCTGGGAGTGAGAATAACCTGTGGCGCGCGGGCGCCGCGGTCCCGTAGCGTCGCGGCCATGAGCAGCAGACTGCACGATGTGGCGCGAGTGAACGAGGAGATCGCCGAGCGAGGGAGCTACCGGACGGCCGGGGGCGAACTCGTGCAGGTGGGGGAGGAGTTGGGGGCGGCGCGGACCGGCACGGTGTCCTACGCGCCGGAGGGGCTGGACGCGCTGCTGGCAGCGGGCGACCGCGGGCCGGGGCCGGCGGCCGGACGGATCGAGGTGACGGCCGAGGGCAGCATCCAGGCCGCCCGCCGGCTGGTCGGGGCCGGGGCCGGGCCGGTCGGGGTGCTGAACTTCGCCTCCGCGCGCAACCCCGGCGGCGGCTACCTGCGCGGCGCCCGCGCCCAGGAGGAGGACCTGTGCCGCAGCGCGCTGCTGTACAGCTGCCTGCTGGAGGCGCCGGACTACTACGAGGCGCACCGGGCCTCCACCGACCTCCGGTACAGCCACCGGGTGATCGTGTCGCCGGCGGTGCCGGTGATCCGGGACGGGCGCGGAGAGCTGCTGGCGCAGCCGTACCCCGTCACTTTCCTGACCTCGCCCGCGCCCAACGCCGGGCAGCTGGAACGGCGTTCGGCCGGTGCGGACGTCCGGGGCGTGCTCGCCGAGCGGGCCGCGCGGGTGCTCGCGGCGGCGGCCCGGCACGAGGTGCGCACGCTGGTGCTCGGGGCCTGGGGCTGCGGGGTGTTCCGCAACGACCCGGCGCAGGTCGCCGAGGCCTTCGAGGGGGCGCTGGCCCGGTACGGGGCGGCCTTCGAGCGGGTGGTGTTCGCGGTCTGGGACCGCTCGCCGGTCTCGGCGAACCGGGCCGCCTTCGAGGCCCGGTTCGCCGCGGGGTGACCGCCCGGTGGCCGGCTACTTCCGGCGGGCGGCGAGCGCCGTGGCGGCCGTGGAGGCCGCCGCGACCACACCGGTGACGGCGAGGACGGACGGCCAGGCGCCGATCCGCTTCGCCAGCGGGTGCGAGCCGCCGAAGGCCGCCACGTACAGGCCGGTCAGCGCCGCCGCGGTGCCCGCACCCGCGCTGCGGCGCCACTGCGCTGCGGCCCCGGCACCGGCCACCGCCAGCACCGCGCCGCCCAGTTCGCGCCGGCCGCTCCACCGGGCGACGCCGTAACCGCCGAGCAGACCGCTCGCCGCGGTCAGCGCGGCGGGCGCGGCGGCCGTGAACACGTTCGGGACCTTCGCCATCGTCGACTCCACTCGTGGGGGCTGTGTCGTTTTTCCGACCATAACCCGGTGAACGAACGGGGCCGCCGGGGCCTCCCGCCGGAGCACCGGCAGCACCGGCAGCACCGGCAGCACCGGCAGCGCCGGCAGCGCCGTCCGCCGGAGCGCCGCGGGGCCGCTACCGGAACGCCTCCGCGGGCGTCTGCCCCGGCACCGTGGCGGCCAGCCGGCGGGCGGCCTCCGCCGGGTCGAGCACCCGCTCCAGCCGCAGGTCGCCCGGGACCTCCTGGATGAACCGCCCGGCCGACCAGCTCCGCTCGTACGGCAGCGGCTCCAGGACCAGGGTGCGCACGCCGTCCACCACCGGGATGTCGCTCGGCGTCCCCTCGTTCCACACCCAGGAGCCGTCCGGCGCGACCAGGTTGAAGGCGCCGGTGGCGACCACCCGGCGGCCGTCCAGGAACGCCGTCCGGGCCAGTGCCACCACCTCCCGGTCCTGCGGGGTGCCGGGCAGGTGGCCGCCGCCGATCAGCACGTCGGCGAGCAGGGTGTGCAGCTGGAAGGTGTCGCTCAGGCCGCTCATCCGCAGCAGGTAGCCGGTGCCGGTGGGGCGGTCGAGCACCAGGAGCGGCTCGTCGTCCAGCATCAGCGCCAGGTGGACCAGGCCCTTGAAGTCGTGCTGCTCGCCCTGGTAGCGGTCGAACAGCTCCAGGATCACCTCGGTCACGCCCGAGGCGCGGGCCTCGGCCCGGACCTCCGGGTGCGTGTACACCGCCCAGGCCGCCTGCTGCCACAGGTGCAGCGTCCACCAGGCGACCACGGCCAGGTGGGCGTGCCACTCGTCCAGGTGCGCCGGGTCGGCGATCCGCTCGTGCGCCTCGGCCGGATCGTCCTCCTCCGCGCCGGGCAGCGGGCCGCCGCCGGTGGAGACCCAGCGCCGGACCAGCAGCTGCGCGCCGGTCAGCGCCCCGCGCAGTCCGGCCAGCACCGGGCCGGAGCAGGCGACCGGGTCGGCGCCGTGCTCCACGCAGGCGCCCACCACCATGGCCAGGTGCGCCCGGGGGAACGGCGGGGCGTCCGGCAGCAGGGCGGCCAGCCGGGGCCCGGCCGCTGCTCGCTCCGCAGGGTCGGCCGTGCCGAACAGCCCGCCGACCAGCCCGAGGGCGGGCCCGAACTGCTCGTCGTCCCCGGCCGCGACCACGGCCTCCAGGGCGGCCACGGCTTCGGAGAAGGTGGGCTGTTGGCGGTGCGACGGTATCTGCTCGGTGGACATTCGCCGCAGCATAGGGGGCGGAGCCGGTCCGGCGGTAACTCCTCCGCGCCCCCGCCCGCCCGGGCCGTACGCGGGCCCCTGTCGGTGCCCGGTGGCAGACTTCGACCGTGACGGACTCCGAGATCACCGACGGCAGCTACCTGGTCCGCAACGTCGGGAGCGGCCTGCTGCTGCAGGTCGCCGACGCCTCCCGGCGCAGCGGTGCCCGGATCGTCCTCGGCGCGGACGAGGGCAGCGACGCCCAGCTCTGGCACCTCGCCGCCGTCCACCCGGGCGGCGCGCTGTTCCACATCGAGAACGCCGGCAGCGGCAAGCGCCTGGACGTCACCGGCGCCTCGACGGACGACGGCGTCCGGATCCAGCAGTGGTCGGCCAACGCCTTCGGTGCCCAGGAGTGGCTGCTGGAGGCCCACGTGGATGCCCCGGGCACCTACACGGTCACCAGCTTCATCAGCGGCAAGCCCCTGACGGCGGGCGACACCCCGGAGGCCGACGTCCACCAGAGCGAGGACGTCGACGCCCCGGCCCAGTGGTGGCGCTTCGAGCGCCGGGAGGGCTGAAGGCCCGTCAGTCCGTGAGGTTGGCGAGGGCGGCGTCGAGTTCGGCGTCCGTCGTGCCGTGGTGGCGGAGGTAGCCGGGGATCGTGCCGTGGTGGTCGTGGATCCAGGCCAGGGAGGAGACCAGGAGCTCGGCGTCGACCGGGCGGGAGAGGCGCTCGGTGCCGGTCTCGTCGAGGTACGGGGTGGGGCCCTTGTCGAGGCCGAGGCCGATGTTGGAGAGCAGGAAGTCGGCGGTGATCTCGGCCTCGGAGGCGCCCAGCAGGGACTGGAGGACGGCGATGGTGAGCCCGGTGCGGTCCTTGCCGACGGCGCAGTGGACGACGGCGGCCAGCGCGTCCGGAGCGGCGAGGCGGCGGACGACGGCGGCGAGCGAAGGACCGGCCGTCGAGGCCATGAAGGGGTAGAGGGCGGCCTGGTCCTCGGGCCAGGGCCGGTCGGCGTCCTCGGGGTGCGGGGGAAGGGTCGGCAGACCGAGGGTCTCGTGGTCGAGGCCGTGCCGCTGGTCCGGCCAGGTCTCCAGCTCGTACGCGCTGCGCAGGTCGAAGACCGTCCGCAGGCCGAGGGCCTTGAGCCGCCGGGCGCCCTCCTCGGTGAGGGTGTGGAAGGACCCGGAGCGGTACAGCACGCCCCGGCGGAGGGCGCCGATCCCGCCCGCGTCACGGAAGTTGCGCACACCGGGGATGTCGATGAAGGCGTCGGTCATGGCCACCACGGTACGGGTGGGCGCGGGCGGGAGGAAGGAGGAGTGCGACGTTGGCGGCCCGGCGGGAGGACACCGTCCGAAACCGGCCCCGCCGGTGGGCGACCGGCCGCTCAGCGCCCGCCCGAGACCTCCAGGAACGCCCCGGTGGTGTACGAGGCCGCCGGGGAGAGCAGGAAGAGGATCGCCTCGGCGACCTCTTCCGGCTGCCCGCCGCGCCCCATCGGCAGGCCGGGCGCGACCCGGTCGACCCGGCCGGGCTCGCCGCCGAGCGCGTGGATGCCGGTGTGGATCAGCCCCGGTCGCACCGCGTTGACCCGGATGCCCTCGGCGGCGACCTCCAGGGCGAGGCCGCGGGTCATCGAGTCCACCGCGCCCTTGGCGGCCGCGTAGTCGACGTACTCGTTCGGCGAGCCGATCCGGGAGGCGGCCGAGCCGACGTTGACGATGGCGCCGCCCCGCCCGCCGTGCCGGGTGGACATCCGGCGGACGGCCTGGGCCGCGCACAGGAACGGGCCGGTGATGTTGGCGGCCCAGATCCGGGTCAGCCGGTCCTCGTCGATCTCCTCCAGTCGGCACTGCTTCTCCAGCGTGCCGGCGTTGTTCACCAGTCCGGTGAGCGGGCCGAGCTCGTCGTCCACGGTGGTGAACAGCCGCTCCACCTCGGCGGTGCGGGTGACGTCGGCGCGGACCGCGAGGGCGGTGCCGCCGCCGGCCCGGATGGCGTCCACCACGGCGGTCGCCGAGGCCTCGTCCGTACGGTAGTTGACGCAGACCCGGTAGCCGCGGCGGGCGGCCAGCAGGGCGGTGGCGGCTCCGATGCCGCGGCCGGCGCCGGTGACGATCAGGACCTCGTCGGTGGGGGTGGTCGACATGGACCGTACGCTACCCGGGCGGCCGGGCGGCCGGGCGGCCCGGACCGGAATTCGCTCGCCCGGCGCGGGCCGCTCGGCGAGGATGCCCGGACGAGGATGCGGTGCCCGCCCGTCCGTCCGAGAGGAGTCCGCCGATGTCCACCACGACCGCCGTTCCCGGCGTCGCCTCCGTTCCCGGTGTCGCCTCAGTTCCCGGCACGGTGCTGCTCTCGGGCATCGTCGGCTCCACCGCGTACGGCTTCGCCCACGCCGGCTCCGACCTCGACCGGCTGGGCCTGTTCGCCACCCCCACCGAGGAGTTGCACGGCCTGCACCGCCCGGCCGAGTCCCACGTCACCACCGCGCCCGACGTCACCCTGCACGAGGCCGCCAAGTGGTGCCGGCTGGCGCTGGGTTGCAACCCGACCGCCTCCGAACTGGTCTGGCTGCCGGACGAGCTGTACGAGGTCCGCACCCCGCTCGGCGACGAACTGGTCGGCCTGCGTGCGGCCTTCCTCAGCGCGCCGGCCGTGCGGAAGGCCTACCTCGGCTACGCCGACCAGCAGTTCCGCAAGCTGCTGACCCGCGACACCGCCGACCCGGCCGCCCGCCGCCGGGCCGCCAAACACGCCCGGCACCTGGTCCGGCTGGTCGAGCAGGCCGTCCGCCTGCACGAGACCGGCCGCAACCTGATCCGGCTGTCCGACCCCGAACGCATCCGCGAACTCGGCGAACGCATCGCCGACCGTCCCGCCCTCGCGGAGGGCCTGCTCGCCGACGCCGCCGCCCGGCTGGCCGGCCGCGGTGTCCTGCCCACCGCCCCCGACCAGCGCCCCGTCGAGGCCTGGCTCCGCCGGGTCCGCGCCGTCCACTACACCCCGCCTCAAGTCCCGCTCCACGAGCCCGGCACGCCCGCGCAATCCACTGGCGGAGCCCTGGGCCCCACCGGGTAGGATCGCCGTGGTCCTTCCGCCCGGGCATCCGGGCGAGCTGGGACCGCGGGCCACTAGCTCAATTGGCAGAGCTGCGGACTTTTAATCCGTAGGTTCAGGGTTCGAGCCCCTGGTGGCCCACGTGGTCGAGGCGAGTCCGGGCGTCCTCCCTTCGGGGAGGGCGCCCTTCGTCGTGATCGGCGCGGTGCAGGGCGGGGCGCGGCGGGTGAGGTGTCATCCGGCCGAGCCGCGGCGGGAGTTCCGCCGTTCGGCGACCCGGCGGAGGTGGCGCCCGGCGGCTCGGGCGGCCGGGTCCCGAAGGGCCGGGCCGGATCATCGGTGAGGTCGTCGCGGAGAAGAGTCCACAAGGCGTTTCGTGTCCATGCGGACCATGAATTCTCGGACATCCGGACGAACGGGTCCCAGGGGGCGGAAATTTCACCCGGGTTGTCCGATCGCCCTGAATCCCGTACGCCAGGCGGGGTTCGGATCCGAGGAAATTGCTCCACAGATGGGCGTTTGTCCCGCAAGAGGGGTGAACGGGGGCAATGTCACAGCGAAATGGGCGCGGTGTAACCTGCGTCACACCGGAGAGTCGTTGACCGGGGACGGTCAATGAATCAATACTCTCGACAAGCAGTTGCCGTATCACCCGTCCGCACAAAATTTCACCGAATCACCCGGGGTTGAGAGGTTTCGCGACCGCGGAGGCCCCAATGGGTGCGGTCGAGCCGGCGGAAGAGTCCGACCCGCTTTCGGCCCTGGAATTCGCCGGGTTCCGCGCGGCGCCCCGGGGGGCCGCGATCGGCATGGTGTGTCGATGTTCTGTGCACTGGGTTTGTCTTTCGTAATGACCAGGGTCGCAGCCCACTTTCTCGGTTTCCCTGACGGCCGTCACCAGCCTGCGCGAGCATGACCGTGCGGGCTCGTGGGCGGAATCGATCTCCGGTGGAAAGAGGCAGGAAAAGTGATTCTCGACAATGCTCTCGTCCGGTACTACGAAGAGATCCGTTCAGTCCTGCGGGACCTCCTGGGCGGCCCGGAGAAGGCCGACACCGAAGGTTTCACGCCGGGCGTCGAACTGCCCGAACTCACCGAGGCCATGCGCGAGTACCTCGCGGTCTCCGGCCTCGGCCACGCGGCCATGCCCTCGTACCGGGGCCGGAACCTCGCGCTGCTCGACCTCACGCGCAACCCGGCCACCATGACGACCAAGACCTTCGCCTCGCTGGTCATCGTGGCCAGGGCGGTCCGCTTCGTCCAGGACACCGGCCGGCGGGTCACCATCGTCACGCCGTCCTCCGCAAACAAGGCCGTCGCCATGCGCGACGCGGTGCTCCGGGCCGTCCGGACCGGTCTGGTGGACGCCGACCGGCTCAACGTCGTCACGGTGGTCCCCGAGGGGGCGGTGGCCAAGCTGCGCAGCTCCGAGCTGTTCACCGACCCCGGGCTGCGGGCGCGCAACCCGATCGCGGTGTACGGGGGCGAGGAGCCCGGCACCGTGAAGGCCATCGCCCTCGGACTGGTCGACGAACACCGGAGCGCTCTGGAGAAGGAGTGCGAGACCAACCTCTGGTACACCCTCCAACTGGAGAACTACCTGGCGGCGGACGTGGTCAGGGCGCTGGCCGAGGCCGACCTGTTCCCCTCGGCGCCCGGCGAGGCCCGGCTGCACGTGCACGCGGTCTCCAGCGCCTACGGGCTGCTCGGCCATGCCCACGGCCGCAGCCGGCTCCCCGCGGACGTCCGCTCCCGGACCCTGCCGCCGCACTACTTCCTGGTGCAGCACCTGGGCGCTCCCGACATGGTGCTCAGCCTGTACAACGAGGGCTCCACCGACACCGGGAACCTCCCGGCGTACTCCTACGACGCGGGCACGGGACTGTTCACGCAGAGCGCCGACCCGCGGTACCCCGCGCAGACCTTCGATCCGCGCGAGACCCTCGACCCGACCTTCTACACCCGCAACCCGCCCACCTCGCCCCGGATGAACGAACTCATCCGCACCCAGGGCGGCGGCGGCATCGTCGTCTCGCTCGCGGAGTGCCTCGGCCGCTACGGCCAGGTGCGCTCGCTGCTCGGGGAGGCCGGCGTGCGGCTGCCCGCGAACCCCACCGCGCTGCGCGAGTGGTCCCTGGTGATGGCGATGACGGGCCTGCTCAACGCCGTCGACCGGGGGCTGGTGCCCGAGGCCGACATCCTCGTGCACGGCTCCGGCAGCTACTCGGCGACGGACTACGGCCACCTCACCGTCCGGGACCTGCACCCGGTGACCACCGCCGAGGACCTGCGGCGCGTGGTGCTGGACGCCACGCCCTCCGCCTGATCGCTCGTACGGGGCCCCGCCCGTGCCGGGGCCCCGTTCCGCCGCCTCCCTGCTTGCCACCGACGACCCGCTCGCCGCCGACGACCCGCTCGCCGCCGACGACCCGCTCGCCGCCGACGACCCGCTCGTGCCGCCGCCCCGCTCGCCACCGACGACCCGCCGAGGTGATAGCCCCGTGGCCCCTGCCGTCCCGCCCCCGCGCGCCACGCCGCACCAGCGGCTGCGCATGCACACCGGTTACCACTGGCGCAACAGCGGCAACCGGGTCCTGACCTCCGCACGGACCGCCTGGGACACCCGGGACGGGGCCGGCTTCCCGGCCGTCCGTTCGGAGGCCGGGGGACTGTCGGTGAGCTACGCGGGCCTCGCCGAAGGCCTCGCGTACACCCTGGAGTTCACCGAGCTCCGACGCGACGCCGACGTCCACGGCGTCCGGCGCCGGACCGGCCGGCTGACCGGAGCCGCCCTCCGGGACCCCGCCCGGCTGCCCGACGCGGACATCGTCATCGTCGGTACGAGCGCCGGGCGCGCCCGCGCGCTGCCGCACGAGGCCTCCCTCATCGTGCCGATGCGGGTGCACTTCGTGATCGACTTCGACGCGGACCCCGACACCGTCCGGCAGCGCATCTCCAAGCGCGAGCGCCAGCAGTTCAAGCACGACCTGCGTGACCACGCCTGGACCTGGGGGCTCAGCCGCGACCCGGCTTGGTTCGACCACTTCTACGACCGGCTCTACCGCCCCACCATGTTCCGGCGCCACGGGGACCGGGAGCGCACCGAGACCAAGGACGTCTCCTACGAGTGCCTCTTCCGCGGCGGCCGGATGTTCGTCCTGCGGCAGGACGGCGAACCGATCGGCGGAGCGCTCTGCCACTGGGACCGGGCATCGGGGACGACGACCCTGCGCCTGCTGGGCGTGGTCGACGGAGCGCGGGAGCACTACGACAGCGGCGCCTTCAAGGCGATCTACCACTTCCTCATCGACTGGTGCGCCCGCCACGGCGTGCGCCGCCTCGACTTCCAGGGCACCGAACCCTTCGTCAGCAAGGGCACCTACCAGTGGAAGCGGCGGTTCGGCACCAGCGTGCTGCCGCCGCCCAACCACTTCGGCGCCAAGCGGCTGTGGCTGCAGGTCCGCGCCGACACGCCGGAGGTGCGGGACTACCTGGTCGCCAATCCGGTCCTGGCCGAGAGGGCGGACGGGACCCTGGAGGCGGTCTACTTCCGCGACGGGCGGCGCGCCCCCCGGCTCGACTACTCCGCCAAGTCCCCGGGAGTGGCGGGGGTGCGCGAGGTGGACCTCGACGAATTCCTCGCCGGCGCGGCGCGCGGGCCCGCCGGAAGGGCCCGCAGGTGACCGCCCCGTGGTACGGCACCGCACCGCCGCCGCTCGACAACCGGCTCGAACTGCCCGCCGTCCAGCGGGAACTGGCCCGGGTGGAGGACGGCGAGTACGCCCGGGTGGTGCCGGTCGCGTCGTCCCTGCGGCCCGTCATGCTGCCGCGTTCCTCCTACGACGAGCTGTTCACCGCCACCGCCGACCTGCTGGCGCTGCTGCGCCGCACGCTGCTGGAGAGTGCTCCGACGGCGGCCGGCCGGATCGCCGCGCTCGGTGCCGGCGAGCGGATGTACCCCCTCGTCATGGACGGCCCGGCCGAGGAGGACTACGCCACCTGCATCGCCCGGCCCGACGTCATGGTGGGTGCCTCCGGCCCCAGGTTCCTGGAGTTCAACATCGGCTCCGGCATCGGCGGGGTGGTGGACACGGCACTGCACACCGCCGCGTGGGTGGCGGCGTTCGGCGGCCCGGAGCGGATGCCCTTCGACGCGGTCGATCCGCTCGCGGTGCGCGACGAGCTCTTCGTGCGCGCCGTCCGGGCCCTGGGCGTGAAGCCCGCGGTCGCGATCGTCGGCACCCTCCGCGACTTCGGCGGTCCTCCCAGCCGCTACTTCGAGATCCAGGAGGAGTCGCTGCGCCGCCGCGGCCTGGCGGCCGAGACGTTCGAGCCGGAGGACCTGCTCGACGGACTCGGCCTGCCGGGAGAACCCCGCTACCGGCTCGGGCTGCGCCACTTCACGATCCTCGAATGGCTCGGCCACGGCATCGACCTCGGGCCGGTGCGGACGGCCCTGGACGCCGGCGTGCGGTTGCTCGCGAGCCAGACCGCGTACCTGATCGCCAACAAGAAGGTGCTCGGCTGGGTGTCCGAGGGGCGGCCGTGGATGACGGACCGGGACCGGCGGACCGTCGAGCGCTACCTGCCGTGGACCCGCGTGGTCGGGAACCGGCCCGTCGAGCGGCACGGCCGGACCGTGCCGCTCCCGGAACTGCTCCTGGAGCGCCAGGAGCAGTTCGTGCTGAAGCCCGCCATCGGGATGAGCGGGCAGCAGGTCCTGGTGGGCCGTTCGTGCCCGCCGCAGGCCTGGCGGGCGGCGGTGACCGCGGCCGCCGCGGCGCAGGACCACATCGTCCAGGAGTGGGTGGAACCCGTGCCGTACCGGATGGAGTTCGCCGGTCCGGACGGATCCGGCAGCCACCAGGCCGAGGTGGTGCCGGTCTTCAGCCCCTTCCTGTTCGACGGGCGGGCCGCCGGCTGCATGGTGCGCTACCTCCCGCCCGACCGGGACGGCGTGGTCAGCATCCACGGCCACGGAGCCCTGTCGAACGTGGCGTTCGCGCTCCGCTGAGCCCCGCGACTCTCCCCAGGAGGACGACATGACGACCTACTCGCGTGCCGGCTACGGCCCGGTGTCCGTGTCCTACACGGCCGAACTCGACGGCGGCGGCAACACCTTCGGCCGGGCGTACGAGCCGTTCGTCCGGTCCCGGTTCGGCCGGGTCGGATCGGTCTTCGAGTGGTGCGCCGGCCCCGGGTTCATCGGCTTCTCCCTGCTGGCGGCCGGCCTGTGCGATTCGGTCGACCTGGGCGACGTGAACCCCGCCGCCGGGGACGCGGTCGAGCGGACCATCGCCGAGAACGGTCTGCGCGGCCGTGCCCGCTTCCACCTGTCCGACGGCTTCGACGACGTGCCGGCGGACCTCCGCTGGGACCTGATGGTCGGCAACCCGCCGCACGTCAACCAGGACGCGGCCGCCTCGGACTACCAGCGTTCCCACTCGCCGCTGATCTGGAAGGACACCGACTGGGCCATCCACGGTGCCTTCTACGACGCGGCGGCCGAGCGGCTGCGGCCCGGCGGCTCGGTCCTCATCCAGGAGAACCACCGGTTCTCCGCCCCGGAGGACTTCACGGAGATGGTCGGGAAGGCCGGCCTGGAGGTCGTCGGCGCCTTCGGATGCGGCGAGGGCCGCGAGGACTACTACTTCCTCTGGTCCCGGCTGCCCGGGTCCCGGACGTCCTGAGGCCCCCGCTCCGGGCACCCGTTCCACGCCGACCACCGGACACCACAGCGCGAGGAGAGCGCATCATGCCGCGTCCCACGACGAATCCCGTGATCACCTGGATCTACCAGTCCGAGGACCTCGACCCCGCGGGGGTCGAGGCGTTCGAACGGGGCATCACCCGGCGCTACTCGGCGCTCTCCCGGCCCCGCGGCCTCGACTTCCGGGTGATCAGCGCCACCGAACTGGTGCCGTCCTGCGTGGGCGGCAGGCCGGTCCTGCGCCACGGCGACGAGGACCTGCTGGAGCGGCGGCAGTGCTTCATCGTCGAGGACATGGCCACCGACCCGCAGGGCCTCCAGGCGCTGCGGGCCGTCTACCGCACCATCGAGGCGAGCGACTCCGTCCTGCTCAACCGCTCGTACACCGGCCCCGACTACCTGGAGCGCGACAAGCTCGCGCAGCTCCAGCACGCCGCCGGCCTGGGCATCCGGACCGCGGACACCGTCGCCGTGCCGCCCGGCAGGTACGCCCGGCGGGTGCTCGGGGAGGTGCGGCGCGCGCTCGGCGACGGCCCCTACATCGTCAAGCCCCGTGAACTGACCGGCGGTTACGGCGTGCTGCGGGTCGACTCCGAGCAGCAGCTCGGCGCGGTGATCGACCTCGTCGCCCAGGCCGTCGGCGGGTACCTGGTGCAGCCGCTGATCCCGCACTCCGGCGACATGCGCGTCTTCATGGCCGACGGCGAGGTCGTCTCCTCGCTGACCCGCCGCCCCCGCCCCGGCGGCTACCTGGCGAGCATCAGCCAGGGTGGGTCCGTGGAGGTGAACCGGGACCACGACCAGGTCGCGGACCAGTGCGCCCGCATCGCCCGCGACCTGCGGGCCGAGTGGATCTGCGTGGACTGGCTGATGACGGACTCCGGTCCGGTCCTCAACGAGTGGAGCACCGCGCACGGCGGCTTCACGGTGATGCCCGAGCCGGAACTCGGCAGGGTCGCCGACGCCTTCTTCGGCTGGATAGGCCGACGCTTCGAGGGGAAGCCGCCCGGCCGTTGAGCCCGGGACGGTCCGGTCCGCGGGCCCGTGCCGAACCCACCCGACAGAGCGGGCGCGGCCCGGGCCCTCCCCGTCGTTCGGACCGGGTCTCAGGCCCGGGCGGCCGGGCCGAACGCCCGGCGCAGCCGGACCGTCCAGACGATCACGGCCGCGAGCGCGATCGAGGCCACCGCCGTGGCCATCCCGGCCTGGATGCCGGCGGAGACGGTGACGCTGCTGGCCACCAGCGCGCCGAGCGGGACGCCCAGGCCCGAGGACAGCATCCGGCGGGTGGTGTTGACGCGGCCCTGGAGCTCGGGCGGCGTCACCTCCTGCGAGTAGGTCATCGTGTTCACCAGGACGACGAGGTACGCCGTTCCCCACACGGCCAGGGCCACCAGCGCGACCAGCCAGTTCGAGGTGAGGACGACGACGAGGCCGAGCAGCGCCCCGACCGGCAGCACGCCGAGGAGCAGCGGGAAGGCCTCGAAGCGCCGCCGCAGCCGGGGCAGCAGCAGGGAGCCGCCGATGCCGCCGGCGCTCCAGGCCATGTAGAGCAGGCCGATCCGTCCGTCGGAGCCGTGGATGCCCAGCGCGCGGTCGGCGAAGACGACCAACTGGCCGACGATGGCGCCGCCGGAGAAGGACTGGAGGGTGCCGACCACGGTCATGATCCGCAGCGTGGGGTGGCCCGCCAGGAACCGCAGTCCCTGGCCTATGGACTCCTTGAAGCCCGGTCGCCGGGTGCCCGGGGTGACGGTCCGCGGCGCGACGTTGACGACGGCCCTGATGAACAGCGCCGACACGGCGAAGCTCAGGGCGTCGAGGGCGAGCGTGCCGGCCGGGCGGAACAGCGCGATGAGGCCGCCCGCCACGGCGTTGCCGACGATGCGGACGACGGTCTCCGCCCCGTAGAGGGCGCTGTTGGCCTGGGTCAGGCCCTCCTTCCCGACGATGTCGGGGACGAAGCCGTAGACACCCGCGTCGAAGAACAGGGCGAGGCCGGCGGACAGGAACGCCACCAGCATGACGTGCCAGGCCGTCAGCGCCCCCAGGGCCCAGGCCAGCGGCACGGTGGCGAGGCAGAGGGCGTTGAGCCAGTCGGTGGCGATCATCAGGGTGCGGCGGTCCACGCGGTCCGCGACGGCGCCCGCGATCAGGCCGAAGGCCAGGTAGGGCAGCGTTCCGGCGGCCGCGACCAGGGAGACCAGCAGCGGCGACCCGCTCTCCTGGAAGACCAGGACGGGGAGCGCCACGGTGGTGATGGCGGACCCGAGGCCGGAAACGGCGCGGGAGAGCCAGAAGTTGCGGAACCCCTCGATGCGGCGGAGGGGGATCGCCTGCGCGGTTGACATCTCGTGATCGGTTTCCGTTCCTTCGGTGACGGTGACGGTGACGGTGACGGTGCGTGGTGCTGGCGGCGGCGTGGTGCGGCCCGGGCCGCGGGTGATCTCCCCGCACCGGACGAAGAGTTGACGGTTCGACAGTTCGTACCGGGGCGTCGGCGGTCCGGTGTGCCGCGGTGCCGCCGCGGCGGGGCGGGCGGCCGAAGAAAACGGTCGACACCCGGACCCGGGCCGGTGGCCGGGTGGGTGTCGACCGGAGCCGAGGGGGTCTTCGCGGGGCCGGGAGGGCGGGTCGTGCGGGCCGGGCCGGTCGTTGTCGGCGGTCGCGGGGGGTGTCGGCATTCGGGCGGGCCGACAGTGACGTCTCCACAGCGCGGTGTCTCGGGCGGCCGGTTCGGAAATCACGAAACATTCGGCACTGTAACAGCTCGTTGCGCTCATGACACCCGTGTGCGGCCCATCGCGGGATCTCCACGCGGCGCGGGCCGCGGGGGAGTGCGGCGAGCTCCGGAACGGTCGGGGGGCGGGACGTCGCGCAGTGGCGTGAGTCACGCTGGAATCAGGCGATTTCGGCTGTTCTGTCTGGATGTTGTCCGTTGATCGGTGGGATTGCCTCCGGGTCGGAGGTCGGTGATCGTGTCGGGCCTAAATATGATCGGAAGCCACGATCGTCGGTTAGTGGTGACGGTCGTATGTGCAACCTGGGAACGGTCCGGACCGTCTCTCTGTGTGCGGTGCGCCGGATCGTCAGGGGCGTCGCTTCCGTCGGTGAAAGGTACGCGCATGTCAGGTCGGAGGGGCGAGAGCCCGGCTCGGGGCGAAGGCGTGCCCGCGACGGAAGACGCCGCGGGCTCCGTGCCCTCCCCGCGTGCCGGCGGCCGGGCGGAGGCCCGTCGCGCCGCCCAGGGCAAGGGCGGACGCGGCGGTGGCGGCGGCGGAAAAGCGGAGGCCGCGTCGGCGGGTGGCGGCCGGGCCGCCGCCCGCAAGAGCGCCAAGCCCAAGAAGAACGTGAAGAAGATCGTCGCCTGGTCGACGGCGGGCGTGCTGGTGGTCATCGCCGGCGTCGGCGGCGCGATCTACCTCAAGCTGAACGCCAACATCAAGTCCTTCGACGCCGACGCGATAGCCCGCAACCGCCCCCCGGAGGCGAAGGCCGACGCGGACGGCAACAAGCCGGTCAACATCCTGCTGATCGGTTCGGACAGCCGCGGCAAGAACAACGCGGACCTCGGCGGCGGCGAGGACGGGGGCGCCCGTTCGGACACCACGATCCTGTTGCACGTCTACGCCGATCACAAGCACGCCGTGGGGATCTCGATACCGCGCAACGCCAAGGTCGAGCTGCCGTCCTGCAAGCTGCCCAACGGCAAGTGGACCAAGGGCGGCAACACCGACCTGTTCAACGCCGCGTTCTCGATGGGCGGCAGCGACGACGGCAACCCGGCCTGCACCCAGAACACGGTGGAGAAGCTCACCGGCATCCGCGTCGACCACACCCTCGTCGTCGACTTCAACGGCTTCGCCTCGATGACCTCGGCCGTCAACGGCGTGGACATCTGCCTGCCGAAGCCGATCTACGAGAGTGACATCAACCCCAAGCTGAAGAAGAAGGGCGACCTCGTCCTTCCGCAGGGCAAGCAGACCGTGGAGGGCCAGAAGGCGCTCGACTACGTCCGGCTGCGGCACGGCATCGGCGACGGTTCGGACATCGGCCGGATGAAGCGCCAGCAGGCGTTCCTCGGTTCGCTCGCCAGCAAGATCAAGAAGGATGGGATGAACCCCACCACCCTTCTGCCGCTGGCCGACGCCGCGACCAAGTCCCTGGTCGTCGACCCCGGCCTGGACTCCGCCGACAAGCTGCTCTCCTTCGGCCTGTCGCTGAAGAACATCGACATGCACGACCTCAAGTTCGTGACGGTCCCGTGGCGTTACCGCACCCAGGACCAGGACCTCGACCTGGTCCAGGCGGACGCCGGCAAGCTCTGGGAGACCCTCAAGGCCGACCAGACCATCGACGGCCAGAACGCCACCGGCCAGCAGCCGGACGCCCCGGCCGACGGCACCAGCCCGGCCCCGCAGCAGCCCGCGTCGCCCACCACCCCGGCCGCACCGGCCGCGGACACCGCCAACTCGGCGATCAGGGTGGCGGTCTACAACGGAACGAGCGTCAACGGCCTGGCCGGCAGGGCGACCGAGCAGCTGAAGGGCGCCAAGTTCGCCGCCAGCACGGCGGGCCAGGCGGCGAGCACCAAGTACAGGACCACCACGATCGAGTACGGATCCGGGCAGAAGGCGAACGCCGAGAAGGTCGCCGCGCTGTTCCCGGGCGCCGGCCTGGAGCCCAGCAGCGCCCGGGGCATCTCGGTGATCGCCGGCCAGGACTTCGCCGCCGCGATGGGGATGGCCACCGGCGCCCCGGCCGGCGGCGGCGCGACGGCCGCCACCCCGGGCGTCCCGGCGCCCCCGCAGCCGCTGCCGACCACCATCACCAACGACGCCCGTTCCGCGGACGACGACATCTGCGCGAACACCAGCTACGGCAGCGGCGGCTGACCGCACCCACCGGGTACCACGGGGACGACCCCCGGGCCGGCGTCCTCCGGGGCGCGCGGGCCCGGGGGTCGTGCCATGGTGGGCCTGGGGCCGTACGTCCCGGGGCCGAACGCCCCCGGGCGGGGACCCAGCGGTCACCGCGAAAGGCGGACCCATGCCCGAGATCGCCCTCCAGTTCGACATCGCCGCGCCCCGGGCCGTGGTGCTCGCCGCGCTCACCACGCACGACGGGCTGACCTCCTGGTGGACCACCGGCGTGGACCGGGACGGCGACGTCCTGCTGTTCGACTTCCCCGACGTCCCCGAGCCGTTCCGGCTGCGGGTGGAGCGGACCGACCCGGACCGGGTGGTGTGGACCAACGCCGGTTCCTTCCCGCCGCACTGGGCCGGCACCTGGATCAGCTGGGAACTGGCCGAGCTGCCCGCGGCCCCCGGTGTCCCAGAGGCCCCCGAGCGGTCGGCGGCCCCCGAGGCCCCCGCCGCCCCGGACCGGCCCGCCGCGTCCGGGCGCACCCGGCTGCTGTTCCGGCACGGCGGCTGGCAGCCGGGCAGCGAGGAGGGCGTCCCGGCGGTGGCCGGCACCTGGGCCGAACTGCTGGTCCGGCTCAAGGACTACGCGCAGAGCGGCAAGGTGCAGCCCTACTTCGTCACCGCGCACCGCCACGACGCCCCGTGAGCACTCCGTGAGCACCCCGTGGGCGCCCGGTGACGGCCCGGCGGCCGGTCGCCCGCCAGGGCGCCGTCCGGTGGCGGGATCGCGGCGGCGGGCCGATGGTGGCGGTGTACCGCCGTCGTCC
>NZ_JBSHAP010000029.1:0-74677 GCF_053611565.1 Kitasatospora sp. NPDC054795 | reverse complement strand
GGTCGGTGCCGGCCAGCACCCGGGTGGGCGGCTGGGGGCCGGTGAGCAGTTTGCCGAGGTCGTCGAGGTGTTCGGTGCGCACCCCGGTGAGCTGTGCCGCCTCGGCGAGGTCGGGCCGGGCGCCGACCCAGAACTCGCCGTAGCGGCGGTCGCGGTAGAACTCGCCGCCGTCGCGCGGGGAGCGGGGGCGCAGGTAGAGCACCGGCTCGTGGCCCTCGGGGCCGGCCGGTTCGAGGACGAGGACGTGGTCGGCCTGGTCCTCGCCGGTGAGGCCGGTGAGCCAGACGTACGCGCTGTGCGGGCGGAAGCGGTAGTCGAGGTCGTTGCAGCGGACCTTGAGCCGGCCGGCCGGGACGATCAGCCGCTCGCCGGGGAAGGCGGCGGAGAGCCGGGCGCGGCGGCCGGGGAAGCGGTCGTGGCCGGGGACGCGCAGGTCGGCGGGAATGGGGGTGGCGGCCCACCGGGTGCCCATGAACGAGGCGAGGGCGGGGGAGACCGGGAGGTCGTGGCTCCCGGTGTTGAGGCCGGTCGGGGGAAGGGTCACCGGTGAACTCCTTGGTGGGGCTGGGGAGATGCCTGGCACGGACACAGCTCGGTAACGGGAGCCGTCACCTCTTGTGCAGTGCAATTTCACATTACTATGTTACGGGTCACACAGCGCAGCGGCCAGATCCGGCGGATCGGGCCCCCCACAGCGGAGTTGCACATGACCAGGCGCACCCACGCCGCCCTCGCGGCGGCCCTCGCGGCGACCCTCACCCTCGGCCTCGGGGCCTGCTCCAACGACAAGAGTGACAGCGGCAGCGACGCCGCCCCCTCCGACAGCAAGGGCCCGGGCGCCGCGTCCGGCTCGATCATCGGCGGCACCCCGGTCAAGGGCGGGACCCTCACCGTCCTGACCAACCAGGACTTCGCGCACCTCGACCCGGCCCGCAGCTGGGTGGTGCCGCACATGGACTTCGGCACCCGGCTGCTCTACCGGACCCTGACCACCTTCAAGTCCGAGCCCGGCGCCGCCGGCAGCGAGATCGTCCCGGACCTCGCCACCGACCTGGGCAAGTCCTCCGAGGGCGGCAAGGTGTGGACCTTCACCCTCAAGGAGGGCCTCAAGTACGAGGACGGCACGCCGATCAAGGCCGCCGACATCAAGTACAACGTCGAGCGGTCCTACTCCCCGGACCTCACCGGCGGCCCCGACTACGCGATCCAGTACCTGGCCGGCGGCGAGAACTACAAGGGCCCGCTGAACGGTGAGCACCTGGCGAGCATCGAGACCCCGGACGACAGGACGATCGTCTTCCACCTGAAGCGCCCGGTCGCCGAGTTCTCCTCCACCGTCTCGCTGCCGACCTTCTCCCCGGTGCCGCAGTCCCAGGAGAAGGGCACCCAGTACGACGCCCGGCCGTTCTCCTCCGGCCCGTACAAGATCGAGACCTACGACCGCGGCAAGCAGCTGGTGCTGGTCCGCAACACCAACTGGGACCCGGCCACCGACACCGTCCGCAAGGCCTACCCGGACAAGGTCGTGGTCACCCAGGGCATCAAGGGCGGCCAGGCCGACGACCGGATCATCGCCAGCGACGGCGCCGACGCCAACGCGATCAACATGCCGTGGATGGCGCACGAGACCGTCGCCAAGGTGCTGCCCAAGCCGGACGTCAAGGCCCGGATGGCCGCCGAGGTCACCGGCTGTACCGACATGCTGTACATGAACACCGCCAAGGCCCCCTTCGACGACCCGAAGGTGCGCGAGGCGATGATGTGGGCGGTCGACCGCGAAGGGCAGGTGACGGCCTTCGGCGGTCCGGCGATGGCCGACGTGGCGACCTCCTACCTGCCGCCCTCGCTGACCGGCGGCGTCAAGTCCGACCCGCTGAAGGTCCCGGCGGCCGGCGACCCGGAGAAGGCCAAGAAGCTGCTCCAGGAGGCAGGCAAGAGCGACCTCAAGGTCTCGCTCACCGTCTCGCTCGGCGACAAGAGCCGTGCCGAGGCGATCCAGCAGTCGCTGTCCAAGGCCGGCGTCCAGGTCACCATCAACACCACCGACCCGTCCGCCTTCCAGGACACCGTCGGCGACATCAAGAACGCCCCCGACCTGACCATCAGCGGCTGGTGTCCCGACTACCCCTCGGGCGCGACCTTCCTGCCGTTCCAGTTCGACGGCCGCACCATCAAGGAGAAGGGCAACCAGGGCAACCTGAGCCAGTTCAAGGACCAGGCCACGATGGACCGGATGGACCAGATCGCGGCCATGACGGACGTCAACGAGGCCAACAAGGCCTGGCAGCAGCTGGACCAGGACCTGGCGAAGAAGGCCCCGGCCGTCCCGCTGATCTGGCAGCGCCGCCCCCTGCTGGTCGGCACCAACGTGGCCGGCGCGTTCGGCAACTCGGGCTTCGCCGGGATGCTCGACCTGGGTGCCATCGGCCTCAAGGACCCCGCCAAGGGCAAGTGAGGGGCCGGCAGCGATGAGTACCACCACTGAGCCCGCCGCCGTGGCCGACGCCACGGCGGGGGGCGCCAAGAAGAGTGCCGGGCGCGGGCCCTGGCGGCTGGTCTGGGACCAGCTGTGGGCCAAGGGCTCGGCCCGGTTCGGGCTGATCACCGTCGGCGTGCTGATCCTGGTCACCGCGCTGGCCGGGCCGCTCAGCGCGCTCGGCGGCTGGACCCCCGAGGAGTTCGACAAGCGCGCCGTCGACCCGTACCTGGGCGGCGTGCCCAGGGGCGACTTCGGCGGCATCAGCGCCCGGCACTGGCTGGGCGTCGAGCCGGGCAGCGGCCGCGACCTGTTCGCCCGGGTGCTGCACGGCGGTCAGGTCTCCCTGCTGATCGCCTTCACCGCGACCGCCGTCGTCGTGGTCACCGGCACCCTGGCCGGCATCGCGGCGGGCTACTTCGGCGGCCGCGTCGACACGCTGCTGTCCCGGCTGATGGACCTCACGATGTCCTTCCCCTCGCTGATCTTCATGATCGCGATGATGTCGGTGGCCAAGGACGTCAACCGGATCCTGCTGATCACCCTGGTGATCGGGCTGTTCACCTGGCCCGGCATCGCCCGGGTGGTGCGCGGCCAGACCCTCTCGCTCAAGCACCGCGAGTACGTCGAGGCCGCCAAGGTCGGCGGGGCGCGCTCCTGGCGGATCCTCACCCGCGAGATCCTGCCGAACGTCTCCGGCCCGATCATCGCCTACACCACCCTGCTCATCCCCGGCATGATCGCCACCGAGGCCGCGCTCAGCTACCTCGGCGTGGGCGTCCGCCCGCCGACCGCGTCCTGGGGCCAGATGATCGCCGAGAGCATCGTGCACTACGAGACCGACCCGACCTACTTCCTGATCCCGACCGCCTTCCTCTTCGTCGCCGTGCTCGCCTTCACCCTGCTCGGGGACGCGCTGCGCGACATCCTCGACCCCCGGGGAGGCCGGTCGTGATCCTCTACCTCGGCCGCCGGCTGCTCGGCGTGGCGGGCATCCTGCTCGCCATCTGCGCCATCACCTTCACCATCTTCTACCTGCTGCCCAACGACCCGGCCTCGGCCGCCTGCGGCAAGACCTGCAGCCCCGAGCGGCTCGCCGACGTCAAGGCGGCGATGGGCCTGGACAAGCCGGTCTGGGACCAGTTCCTCGCCTACCTCGGCGGCATCTTCGCCGGCCGCGACTACGGCTCCGGCCCCAGCGCGGTGCACTGCGGCTTCCCCTGCCTCGGCTACTCCTACGAGTACGGGCTGCCGGTCTGGGACCTGCTCACCGACCGGCTGCCGGTCTCCGTCTCGCTGGCCCTCGGCGCGGCCGTGCTCTGGCTGGTCCTCGGCCTCGGCGCGGGCGTCACCTCGGCGCTGCGCAAGGGCCGACCGGTCGACAAGACGCTGATGGTGCTGTCCGTCGGCGCCGCCTCGCTGCCGGTCTACTTCACCTCGATCATGCTGATCTGGGGCGTCGTCAGGACGGCCGGGCTGCTGCCCTACCCCTCGTACCACAAGTTCACCGAGAACCCCTTCGAGTGGGGCTCCAACCTTCTGCTGCCGTGGATCGCGCTGGCCCTGCTGTACGCGGCCATGTACGCCCGGCAGAGCCGCAACTCGATGATCGAGGCGATGGCCGAGCCGTACATCCGCACCGCCCGGGCCAAGGGCCTGCCGCCGCGCACGGTCACCGTCAAGCACGGGCTGCGCGCCGGGATGACGCCGATCCTGACCATCTTCGGCATGGACCTCGGCGGCCTGCTGGCCGGCGCGGTCATCACCGAGTCGATCTTCGGCCTGCCCGGCGTCGGCCGGCTGTTCTACGACGGCCTGGCCCGCTCCGACCAGCCCGTCATCCTCGGGGTCACCCTGCTCGCGGCCTTCTTCATCGTCGCGGCGAACCTGCTGGTCGACCTGCTCTACGCGTTCGTCGACCCGAGAGTGAGGTACTGATGACCAGGCTGTTGGAGGTCGAGGACCTCAAGGTCGCCTTCGACACCCCGCGCGGCACCGTCCGCGCGGTGGACGGGATCTCCTTCGCCGTCGAGGCCGGGCGCACCCTCGGGCTGGTCGGCGAGTCGGGCAGCGGAAAGTCCGTCACCTCGCTCGCCGTCATGGGTCTGCACCGCGGCGCCGCCGTCACCGGCTCGATCCGGCTGAACGGGCAGGAGCTGAACGGGCTCGGGGAGCGGGAGCTGGGCACCGTCCGGGGCCGCCGGATCGCGATGATCTTCCAGGACCCGCTGTCCAGCCTGCACCCCTTCTACACCGTCGGGGAGCAGATCGCCGAGCACTACCGGGTGCACTTCAAGGCCAACCGCAAGGCCGGGCGGGCCAAGGCGGTGGAGATGCTGGCCGAGGTCGGCATCCCGGAGCCGGCCCGCCGGGTCGACGAGTACCCGCACCAGTTCTCCGGCGGCATGCGCCAGCGCGTCATGATCGCCATGGCGCTCGCCTGCGAGCCCGAGCTGCTGATCGCCGACGAGCCGACCACGGCCCTCGACGTCACCGTCCAGGCGCAGATCCTCGACCTGATCGCCCGGATCCAGCAGGAGCGCGGCCTCGGCGTCGTGATGATCACCCACGACCTCGGCGTGGTCGCCCGGGTCGCCCACGAGGTGCTGGTCATGTACGGCGGCCGGGCCGCCGAACAGGCCCCGGTGGACCGGCTGTTCGCGCAGCCCGCGCACCCGTACACGCGCGGTCTGCTGGACTCGCTGCCGCGCCTGGACGACGCCGACGACGCCCCGCTGCGGGCCATCCCCGGCAGCCCGCCGTCGCTGATCGCCCCCGCCCCCGGCTGCTCCTTCGCCCCGCGCTGCGCCCGCACCACCGCGGCGTCCGCCGAGGAGCACACCCGCTGCCTGGCCGAGCGCCCCGTGCTCGACCGGCTCGCCCCCGGCCACCAGGCCGCCTGCCACCTGCCGCTGGTGCCGGAAGGGGTGCTGTGATGACCACACCGTCGACGAAGGGTGCGACCGCGCCGCTGCTGTCCGTCCGGGACCTGGTGAAGACCTTCCCCGGCCGGCGCGGCCGCACCGGCCGGCCCGGGGCGCCGATCCGGGCGGTGGACGGAGTGAGCTTCGACGTCGGCGCGGGCGAGACGCTCGGCCTGGTCGGCGAGTCCGGCTGCGGCAAGTCCACCACCGGGCGGATGATCGTCCGGCTGCTCGACCCGACCTCGGGCACCGTCACCTTCGACGGCACCGAGATCGGCGGGCTCTCCCAGGCCCGGCTGCGCCCGCACCGGCGCGACCTCCAGATGGTCTTCCAGGACCCGTACTCCTCGCTCAACCCCCGCCAGACGGTGGCCCGGATCATCTCCGAGCCGCTGCTGGTCCAGGGCGGGAGCGCGGCGGACGCGCGCAAGCGGGCCGGCGAGCTGATGGAGCTGGTCGGGCTGATCCCCGAGCACCTGGACCGCTACCCGCACGAGTTCTCCGGCGGCCAGGCCCAGCGCATCGGCATCGCCCGCTCGCTGGCCACCTCGCCGCGGCTGGTGATCGCCGACGAGCCGGTCTCCGCGCTGGACGTCTCCATCCAGGCCCAGGTGGTCAATCTGATGGAGCGGCTCCAGAAGGAGCTGGGGCTGGCGTACGTGTTCATCGCGCACGACCTCTCGGTGGTCAAGCGGGTCTGCGACCGGGTCGCGGTGATGTACCTGGGCCGGATCGTGGAGATCGGCGACAAGGCCGAGGTGTACGGCGCTCCCGCGCACCCGTACACCAGGGCGCTGCTGTCCGCCGTCCCGCTGCCCGACCCGGAGGCGGAGCGCAACCGGGAACGGATCGTGCTGCTCGGCGACCCGCCGAGCCCGGCCGACCCGCCGCCCGGCTGCACCTTCCACCCGCGCTGCCCCAAGGCCCAGGACATCTGCCGGACCGAGCGGCCGCTGCTGAGGATCGCCGGGCCCGGCGAGCGGCAGGCCGCCTGCCACTTCCCGGAGGCCTGAGGCCGCACAAGCCCCCGGTCGGACGCGGCGGGGAACCCTGCGAGGGCCGCGTCCGGCCGGGTTCCACCCTTTCCCCGCCCACTTTCCCCGCCCACTTTCCCGCACCCGCTCCTGCCGCCCGCTCACTCCTCGGCGGGCAGCAGGCCCTCCTCCGGCAGCAGCCGGCGCGGGCCGGGCCCCTCGGCGGCCAGCTCGTCCCCCGGGTTGAGCACCCGGCAGCGGCGCAGCGACACGCAGCCGCAGCCGATGCAGCCGGTCAGTTCGTCCTCCAGCCGCTCCAGCTCGGCCCGGCGGGCGCGCAGCTGCTCCGCCCAGCGCCGGGAGATCCGCTCCCAGTCGTGCTTGCCGGGCATCCGGTCCTCGGGCAGGCCGGTGAACACCTCGGCGACCTCGGAGAGCGGGATGCCGAGCCGCTTGGCGACCAGGATGAGCGAGATCCGGCGCAGCACGTGCCGCCGGTAGCGCCGCTGGTTGCCCGTCGTGCGCTCGGAGGAGATCAGCCCCTGGTCCTCGTAGAAGCGCACCGCCGAGGTGGCGATCCCGGCCCGCCGGGCCACCTCGCCGACGCTCAGCAGATCGACCGGCGCGGTGGTCATGGCGGCTCCTTGACTTCAAGTTCTCTTGAAGTCCTAGCGTACCGGACGTGACCGAATCAGCCTCCGTCGACAACGACACCACCACTGCCGAGCTGGACAGTTACCCGTCGGAGTCGCCGTCCGCGGGAGCCCCCGGCGGGTGGCGCGAACTCTTCTCCCGCCGCTACGCCGCCTCCGCCTCCATCCTGGCCGGCGGCGTCGCGCTGTACGCGATGAACCTCTACTTCACCGCCGCCCTGATGCCCTCGATCGTCGCCGACATCGGCGGCGAGCGGTACTACGCGTGGGTGGCCACCGGCTTCCTGATGGCCGCCGTCATCGCCTCGATGCTGGTCAGCCGGCTGCTGGACCGCCTCGGCGCCGCCCGGGCCTACGTGCTGGGCTTCCTGGTCTTCGGTGCCGGCGCGGTGGTCAACGCGCTCAGCCCGTCGATGGCGGCGCTGATCCTCGGCCGGGTGGTGCAGGGCCTCGGCGGCGGGCTGGTGGCCGGGCTCGGCTACGCCGTGATCCGCAGCGCCCTGCCGGAGCGGCTGTGGACCCGCGCGGCCGGACTGGTCTCCGCGATGTGGGGCGTCGGAACCCTGGTCGGACCGTCGCTGGGCGGGCTCTTCGCCCAGCTCGGCGCCTGGCGCGGGGCGTACGTCCTGCTGCTGGTCGCCGCGCTGGTACTGGCGGTCCTGGCCCGCCGGGTGCTGCCCGGGCGCCCCGGTTCGGGGCACGGCAGCGGCCCGGTGCCGCTGCCCTCGCTGCTGCTGCTCACCCTGGCGGCGGCCGCCTTCAGCGTCAGCTCGACGGTGCCGAGCGGCTGGCCGACGGCCCTGTGCCTGCTCGCCGGACTGGCACTGCTGGCGGGCTTCGTGGCGGCCGAGCGGCGCGGGGCGGCCACGGTGCTGCCGCAGCAGACCTACCGGGCCGGCAACCCGCTGAAGTGGCTCTACCTGACCGTCGCGGTGCTCTGCGCGGGCGTGGTGACGGAGAACTTCATCCCGCTGTTCGGCCAGCAGCTGGGCGGCCTCTCCCCGCTGGTGGCCGGGTTCCTCGGGGCCACGACCTCGGCCGGCTGGACCACCGCCCAGCTGTTCAGCGTCGGGATCGGGACGGCCCGCGGCCGGGCCCTGGCGATCCGCACCGCACCGCTGGTGCTGGTCGGCGGGCTGCTGGTCCACGGGCTGACGCAGACCGGGCACGCCTCCGGGCCGCGGGTGCTGCTGTGGGCGGTGGCGCTGTTCGCCGCCGGCACCGGGATAGGCCTGGCCTTCCCGCACCTGAGCGTGGCCGCGATGCGCAGCAGCGGCGACCCGGCGGAGGGCGGCAAGGCGGCCGCGGCGATCAACACCACCCAGCTGATCGCCTTCGCGGTGACCTCGGCGCTGGCGGGCACCCTGGTCAACCTGGGCGGGGACACCCCGGTCGACTCGGCCCGGTACATGACCCTGGGGATCGCCGCGATCACCGTCCTCGGGGTGGCCACCGCCGCGCGCACCGCCCGCAGCCTCGCGCGCTGAGCCGCGGCGGCACGAGCGGCCCCGCCGCGGCGGCACGAGCAGGCCCCGGATCCCTTTTCGTCGGGGGGATCCGGGGCCTCTTCCACGGGGCTTCCCGGCTCAGGAGGCCGGGCCCACCCGGACGGTGGTGATCTTCCCGCCCTGGGACTCCCGGACGACCTCGATCTTCGTGTTGGTGTCCGGCACCTTCACCGTCAGCTGCGGCGTGGCCGGGTCGCCGTACACCCCGGTGCGGTCGTTGAAGACCGGGACGGCCGGCTTCGACGGGATGCGCACCGCGACGCCGCCCTTGTGCAGGGTGAACGGCGTGGTCGGCTTGAGCGAGAAGGTCGCGTCGTAGGTCTGCGCCCGCCCGTTGACCAGCGTCCCGTCGGCGAAGCGGACCGGCGCCGGGCGGGCGTCGATCGGCAGGATCAGCCCGCCGCCGGGGTGGTCCTTGGTGTTGTTGTCACCGTACGAGGTGTCCCACAGCCAGATCAGGACGCCCTCCTGGTACGGGTAGTTGTCCACCACGTTGGCCTTGCCCGCGACGCCGCTGTAGCCGAAGTTGTACGGGCCGGTCTTCAGGAACGCCCCGTAGCCGGTGTAGCGGCGGTTCTCGGCGAGGTACGCGCGCGGGTGCTGCTTGACGGCGGTGCGGCCGTCGATGGCGGTGAAGCCGTTGGCGGTCCAGCCGTTCGCACCGTTCTCGGCGCCGTCGGTGAACAGCTCGGCGCCGCCGGCGGTGGCCTTGACGGCGTCCACCAGCACGCCCCGGCCGTGGGTGTTGCCGTCCGAGGTGACGTGGAAGCGCAGCCGGACCTGCCGGCCGAGGTAGCCGTCCAGCGGGATGTGCAGCTGCTTGTAGGTGCCGGACGCGCCGCTCAGCCCGGGGGTGTTGGCGCTGGTGCTGCCGATCGGGGCGCCGTCCACGGTGCCGCCGAGGGCGGTCCAGTGCTTGCCCTCGTCGGTGGAGGCCTCGACGGTCAGGAAGTCGTAGTCCTGCTCGGTGTCGTACCAGACCGCCGCGTCCAGGGCGGCCGGACCGGCGGCGGTGCGCAGGTCGACGTCCCGGGCCAGGGAGTTGTCCTGGTTGTCGCCGGTGTCGCTCCACCACTGCCTGGCGCCCTCGTACGGATCGGCGAGGTCGGTGCGGGTTGTGCCGTCCGGCAGGTGGACCAGGACGGCCTGGGCCTGGTCGGTGTTGTAGCTGCTCACGCCGAGGGCGTGGGTGGAGCGGGTGGCGGCCTGCGCCTCGTCGTAGTCGAGCCAGCCGAACTGCAGCTTGCTCCAGGCGTCGAGGTCGCCGGGGTAGCCGCCGGTGGTGTTCGGGCCCTTGCCCAGGTACGAGCCGGAGGACATCAGCGACCAGAAGTTGACGCTGTTGTCACCGCCGCTGGTGGGGTAGAGGTCGGGCAGGCCGAGGTTGTGGCCGTACTCGTGGGCGAACAGGCCGACGCCGCTGTTCTCGCCCCCCTGGACGTAGTCGTAGACGTACAGGCCGGTGTCGCCGACGGGGGCGCCGCCGATCTTGTTGCCCTCCGGGCCGGTCTGTCCGGTCGCGTCCGGGAAGGTCCAGCTGCGGTGCGCCCACAGTGCGTCGGCGCCCTGGGCGCCGCCGCCCCAGGTCTCGTCCACGCCCGCGTGCACCACGACGACGTTGTCGAGGTAGCCGTCCGGCTGGGCGAACTCGCCGTCCTTGTCGTGGTCGTAGCGGTCGTAGACGTCGTACTGGGCGAGCTGCGCCTTGATGTCGGCGGCGGAGCGGCCCTTGGCGATCTCGCCGTCGTACCAGGCCTTGACGGCGTCCCGGACGAACTCCTGCCCCTGGGTCCAGGCGCCGGAGCCCTGCGGGCCCTTGTTGCTGCCGTAGCGGGCCTCGTTGTACGGGAGGGTGACCCAGTCGCTGACGGTGCCCTCGACGTCGTACCGGCCGGAGGACTGGGTGCGGTAGTAGTTGCGCATCGACACGGCGCCGGGCGAGTCGTCGAAGAACAGCTTCTGGTAGTAGTCGCGGTTGAAGTCCTGCGACCACAGGGTGTGGTTGTCGTCCTTGCCCGGCTTGGGGATCAGGTTGTGGGCGGGGCCGGGGGTGCCGCCGTAGCGGGGCTGGCCGTTCCACTGGGTGGTGTTGTCCACCTCGTCGCCGAACTGGGCGAGGATCACGAAGACCTTGTCCGTGCGCTGGTGCGCGAGCTGGACGTAGTCGTTGCCGATCTTCACCTTCGCCGGGGCCCGCTTGCCGGCGCTCTTGGCGACGGAGCCCTTGTTGAGCTGCTCCAGGGCCTTGCCGCGCAGCGCCTGGCGCTCGCGCTCCTGGGGGGCCAGCGGGGCGGGCGGGGCCTCGGCGCCCTGTTCGACGTCGGCCCGGGCCGCGGCGAGGGTGGCGGGGGTCGGGGGTGCGGCCTGGGCGGGGGTGCCCAGCAGGGTGGCCGCTATCGCGCCGGTGGTGAGCGCGGCGGCGAGGGCGGCGGACAGTCTGCGCAACTGACCGGTCCTTTCGGGGGGATGGGGGTCCTTCAGGTCATCAGTCGGTGAAGCGCAGGTAATATTTCACATGTGACGGGTCACGTGGAAGAGGTGTGAGCAAGCGGAAGGGCGCCGCACCAGGAGGTACGACGCCCTTCGCCTGTCGGACCGTCAGCCGGTGGTGTACTCCAGGGCCACGCTGAGCGCCACCAGTACGCCGTACACCAGCGCGAGGGTGCTCCGCCCGGTGGCGTGCAGGGTGAGCGCGCCGGTGCCGAGGACCAGCAGCTTGACCACGATCTCCGCACCGACCGGCAGCCGGACGGCCGGCCCGCCCGCGGCCAGGAACAGCGCCCAGACGCCGGCCGCCAGGGCCGGCGCGCCGAGCCCGAACAGCAGCCGCAGGCCGGTATTCGGGCCGGCCTGGAAGCCCCAGTAGCAGAGCGACGCCAGCAGGGCGAGCTCCAGCCCGAAGGCGAGTCCGGCGTTGCCCGCGGTCAGTGGCGTCCACTGCCGCTGCCCGACCGGGCCGGGTCGGTCGATCCTCATCCGCGTTCTCCCCGTCGCACTGGCCCGCCCGGACCGGGCGGCGATCGTGCGGAGTGTCGCAGCCCGGCCCGGGCGGTGCAACGGACTACCCCAGGGACGCCCGCAGGAAGGCGAGTTCGGCCTCGGCCAGCTGCTCCATCAGCCCGCCCGGGGTCATGTGGGTGGCCCCGGGCAGCGGCAGCACGCTGTGCGGGCGGCCGGCCCTGGTGAGCGCCTGGGAGAGCAGCAGGGTGTGCGAGGGGTGGACGTTGTCGTCGGCCAGCCCGTGGATCAGCAGCAGCGGCCTGGCCAGGCCGGGCGCGTCGGTGATCAGGCAGTCGTCGGCGTAGCCCTCGGGGTTGTCCTGCGGCAGACCGAGGTAGCGCTCGGTGTACGCGGTGTCGTAGAGCCGGAAGTCGGTGGGCGGGGCGCCCGCGCAGGCGGCGTGGAAGACGTCCGGGCGGCGCAGGACGGCGAGCGCCGCGAAGTAGCCGCCGTAGGACCAGCCGCGCACGCCCACCCGGCCGAGGTCGAGGTCCGGGTGCTGCTCGGCGAGCGCGTGCAGGGCGTCGACCTGGTCGTCCAGCGCCACCTGGGAGAAGCGGCGGAAGATGGTGCGGGTGAACTCGGGGGAGACGAACGGGGTGCCGCCGTTGTCGACGGTGACCACCGCGAAGCCCTGGTCGGCCCACCACTGCTTGAGCTGCCAGCGGCGCGGCTCGTTGGCCACCGCCTGGTATCCGGGCCCGCCGTAGACGTCCAGCAGGACGGGCAGCCGCCGGCCCGGGACGTGGTCGCGCGGGTAGACCACGGCGCTGGGCAGGGCGCGCCCGGTGACCCGGGCGAGTCGCGGCTCCACCCGGTGGGGCAGCGCGGCGCTGTGGTCGGTGAGCGGCAGTTCGTGGCCGTCGCGGCTGACGACGCGCCGCACGCCCTCCGGGCCGGCCGAGGTGAGCAGCAGGGTGTCGGCGGCGGCGATGGCCGTGTGGGTGCCGGGGCCGGAGGCGAGGGGCTCGGGGGCGCCGCCGTCCGGGTCGACCAGGTGGACGTACTGGTCGAAGGGGTCGCCCTCGCCGGTCTCGCAGAGCAGTCGGCCGTTCAGCCGGCCGACGACCCGGCGGATCTGCAGGCCGGTGGTGTCCAGGGGCTTGCCGTCCAGCGCGAGGCCGCGGGTCTGCGGGGTGTCGTGGACGGTGAGCAGCCGGCCGTCGGCCAGCCGGGCGGGGGTGCCGGGCAGGTCGTCCACCCAGAACTCGTCGGTGGTGCGGGAGAGTTCGGTGCTCGTGCCGGTGGCCGGGTCGGCGCTCAGCAGCAGCACGTTCTGCTGCAGGCGGTCGGCGACGGTGAGCAGCACCTCCTCGGTGGAGGCCCAGGAGGCGGCGCAGACGTACGGGAACTCCTCGGCGTCCCACCGCAGTCGGACCCGGGTGCCGTCGAGGCCGAGCACCCAGAGCTGGACATCCGCGTTGGGGCCGCCGGCCTGCGGGTAGGCGAAGTCCTCGGGGGCCTCGCCGGGGTGCGCCGGGTCGGCGAAGTAGCGCCGGGGGACGGCGGATTCGTCCACCCGGGCGGCCAGCAGCGCGCCGCCGTCCGGGCGCCACCAGTGGCCGCGGGAGCGGCCGAGCTCCTCGGCGGCGGCGAATTCGGCGACGCCCCAGCGGGCGCCGTCGGCGGGGGAGAACGGTTCGAGGGCCGGGGTGACGTACAGGGCGTCCTCGGCGACGTAGGCGACGCGCTGCCCGGTGGCGTCCGGCCGGGGGTCGAACGCGGGCCCGGCGACGGGGAGTTCGTCGCTGGTGCCGGCGGTGGTGTCGGTGCGGAACAGCCGGCCGTCCAGGGTGAAGACGGCGGTGGTGAGGTCGGCGGTGGCGGCGTACGTGCCGATGCCGGTGGCGACCAGCCGGGTGCGCTCGCGCAGCCGGCGCTCGACGACGGGCAGGTCGTCGCGGCGGCCGGTGCGGCCGGGCAGCAGCGCGGCCGGGTCGGCGACCAGGCGCTCCTCGCCGGTCGCGGTGTCGAGCAGGTGGAGGCGGTCGACCGGATCCTCCGGACCGGTGGAGCGGAGCAGCAGCAGCCGGGTACCGTCCTCGGCGAGGGTGTACGCACGCGGCGCGCCGAAGGCGAACCGGCCGGTACGGGCGCTGAGGGCAAGGAAGGCGTCGGTGTTGGTCACGGCCCGATGGTGGTCGCGAGGTGTGGGCCCCGACCAGTAGTCTGTCATGTGAAATGTCACACATCAGTGCGTGCCGGTGCCGACCGGCCCGCCGAGACGTCGAGCCACCGGCGCGCCGACCACCGGCGCGCCGGCCAGCGGAGGAAACCGTGACCGAGGACCTGCGGACCGCCGAACCCCCGGCCCCCCTGCCCGCCGCCGACCGGCTGTTCAGCGTGTCCCCGCAGACCGCGCACCTGAACCACGGCTCGTTCGGCGCCGTGCCCGTCCCGGTGCAGCGGGCGCAGGAGCGGCTGCGCACCGAGCACGAGCGGGACCCGGACGGCTTCTTCGCCGACCTCCCCGCCCGGATCGCCGCCGCCCGCGCCCTTCTCGCCGCCGAGCTGGACACCGACCCGGACCGGCTCGCGCTGGTCGCCAATGTCACCGAGGCGGTCGCGATCGCCCTGGACAGCATCCCGTTCGCCCCTGGAGACCGGATCCTGGTCACCGACCACGGCTACGGCGCGGTGACCCGGGCCGCGGTCCGCAAGGCCGCCGAGACCGGCGCCGACGTGGCGGTCGTCGAGGTGCCGCTGGACGCCCCGGACGAGCAGGCCGTCCGGGAGGCGGTGCTCGCCGCCGTGGACGGACGCACCACCGTCGCGATCCTGGACCAGCTGACCTCGCCCACCGCCCGCCTGGTGGCCGGCCCGGCCCTGCTCGCCGACCTGCGCGCCCGCGGCGTGACCACCGTGGTCGACGGCGCCCACGCCCCCGGCATGCTGCCCGCCCCGATCGATCCGAACGCCGACTTCTGGTTCGGCAACCTGCACAAGTGGGCCTTCGCCCCGCGCGCCACGGGCGTGCTCGCCGTCCGCCCCGAGTGGACCGCCCGGGTGCGCCCGCTGGCACTGTCCTGGGAGCACGACAAGGGCTTCCCGGGCAACGTGGAGTGGCGCGGCACCTGCGACTACACCCCCTGGCTGGCCGCCCCGGCCGGCTTCCAGCTGCTGCGCGACCTCGGCCACGCGGAGGTGGCCGCCCACAACACCGCCCTCGCCGCGTACGGCCGCCGGGTGCTCGCCGAGCGGGCCGGCCTGGCGCCGCTGCCCGCGACCCCCGGGGTCTGGATGAGCACCGTCCGGCTGCCGGACGGGTTCGGCGAGACCGAGCCGCAGGTGAAGGCGCTGATGGCCGAGGTGTGGCACCGGCTCGGCACCCGGATCGCCGTCCGCCCGTGGGCCGGCGGCGGGGTGCTGCGGGTCAGCGCGCAGCTGTACAACCGGCCGGCGGAGTACGAGCGGCTGGCGGACGGGCTGGTGGAGCTGCTGAAGGGCTGAGCCCCGGAGCCGGAGCCGGGGCCGGGGCCGGGGCCGGGGCGAGCCGCCGGTCGTCCCGGTCGTCCAGGTCGTCCAGGTCGTCCAGGTCGTCCAGGTCACGGAAAAACGGTGCTATCGATGTCACTCCTCCCGGGTAACCTCTCGCTGAGATGCGAGATCACACCAACCACACCCGGACGGCGATGAACACCCCCGATCCAGAGCCCCAGGACGACCAGGAGCTCAGCCCCGCCGAGGCGTACGCGGCCAGCCGTCGCCGGGCCAAGGAGCAGGCCACCGCCCTGTACGGCTTCCAGCAGCTGTACGACTTCCCGCTGGACGACTTCCAGCTGGAGGCCTGCGAGACGCTGGAGGCCGGATCCGGCGTCCTGGTCGCCGCCCCCACCGGCTCCGGGAAGACCATCGTCGGCGAGTTCGCCGTGCACCTGGCCCTGGCCGCGGGCCGCAAGTGCTTCTACACGACGCCGATCAAGGCGCTCTCCAACCAGAAGTACGGGGACCTGGTCAAGCGCTACGGTGCCGCCAAGGTCGGCCTGCTCACCGGCGACAACACCGTCAACGGCGACGCACCCGTGGTGGTGATGACCACCGAGGTGCTGCGCAACATGCTCTACGCGGGCTCCAGCACCCTCGACGGCCTCGGCTACGTCGTGATGGACGAGGTGCACTACCTCGCCGACCGCCTCCGCGGCGCCGTCTGGGAGGAGGTCATCATCCACCTCCCCGAGTCGGTCACCCTCGTCTCGCTCTCCGCGACCGTCTCCAACGCCGAGGAGTTCGGCGACTGGCTGGACACCGTGCGCGGCGGCACCAAGGTGATCGTCTCCGAGACCCGCCCCGTGCCGCTGTGGCAGCACGTGATGGCCGGCAACCGGATGTACGACCTGTTCGCCGACCCCGACCGCGACGGCCGCCCCAAGCACAGCCCGAAGAACCCCGGCAAGGCCGTCAACCCCGAGCTGGTCCGGCTCGCCCGCTCCGAGCTCGACCGCAACCCGCGCGACCGCTTCGGCCGCGGCCGGGGCCGCTCGATGCCCAACGGCCGGCCGGGCCGGGTCTGGACGCCGAGCCGCGTGGACGTCATCGACCGGCTCGACGCCGAGGGCCTGCTGCCCGCGATCACCTTCATCTTCAGCCGGGCCGGCTGCGAGGCCGCCGTCCAGCAGTGCCTCAGCTCCGGCCTGCGGCTCAACAAGGACGCTGACCGCGCCCGGGTCCGGGCGATCGTCGAGGAGCGCTGCGCCGACATCCCCGACGAGGACCTGCACGTCCTCGGCTACTTCGAGTGGCTGGACGGGCTGGAGCGCGGCATCGCCGCCCACCACGCCGGGATGCTGCCCCGGTTCAAGGAGGTCGTCGAGGAGCTCTTCGTGAAGGGCCTGGTCAAGGCCGTCTTCGCGACCGAGACCCTGGCGCTCGGCATCAACATGCCCGCCCGCTCGGTGGTCATGGAGAAGCTCGTCAAGTGGAACGGCGAGACCCACGCCGACATCACCCCCGGCGAGTACACCCAGCTCACCGGCCGGGCCGGGCGGCGCGGCATCGACATCGAGGGCCATGCCGTGGTGCTCTGGCAGCGCGGCCTCGACCCCGAGGCGCTGGCCGGCCTGGCCGGCACCCGCACCTACCCGCTGAAGTCCTCGTTCCGGCCCTCCTACAACATGGCCGTCAACCTGGTCTCCCAGTTCGGCCGGCACCGCTCGCGCGAGCTGCTGGAAACCTCCTTCGCCCAGTTCCAGGCGGACCGCTCGGTGGTCGGCATCGCCCGCCAGGTGCAGCGCAACGAGGAGGGGCTGGAGGGCTACCGCGAGTCGATGACCTGCCACCTCGGCGACTTCGACGCGTACATGGAGCTGCGCCGCAAGCTCAAGGACCGCGAGAACGAGATGGCCCGCGAGGGCAGCAGCCAGCGCCGCGCGGCCGCCGTCGAGTCCATCGAGCAGCTCAAGCCGGGCGACGTCATCCACGTGCCCACCGGCAAGTTCGCCGGCCTCGCCCTGGTCCTCGACCCGGGCCTGCCGCCGGTCAACCGCTCCGGCCGGGGCGGCCCGCGCCACCCCGACTACCAGGACGGCCCCCGCCCGGTGGTGCTCACCGCCGAGCGGCAGGTCAAGCGGCTCGCCATGATCGACTTCCCGCACCCGGTCGTCGCGATCGAACGGCTGCGCATCCCCAAGTCCTTCAACCCGCGCAGCCCGCAGTCCCGGCGCGACCTCGCCTCGGCCCTGCGCACCAAGGCCGGTCACCTGGAGCCCGAGCGGTTCCGGCGCGGCCGCGCGGCGGCCGCCGACGACCCGGAGATCACCCGGCTGCGCACCGAACTGCGCCAGCACCCCTGCCACGGCTGCTCCGACCGCGAGGACCACGCCCGCTGGGCCGAGCGCTACCACCGGCTGCACCGCGACACCGACCTGCTGGAACGCCGGATGCGCTCGCGCACCCACACCATCGCCCGCACCTTCGACCGGGTCTGCGGACTGCTCACCGACCTCGGCTACCTCAGCGGAGACACCGTCACCGACGACGGCAAGCGCCTCGGCCGGCTGTACGGCGAGCTCGACCTGCTCGCCTCCGAGTGCATCCGCGAGGGCGTCTGGAGCGGCCTGGCCGCCGCCGAACTCGCCGCCTGCGCCTCGGCGCTGGTGTACGAGGCCCGCCAGTCCGACGACGCCGGCGCCCCCCGGGTGCCGGAAGGCGCGGCCAAGGAGGCGCTCGGCAAGATGGTCCGGATCTGGGGCCACCTGGACGCCCTGGAGGAGCAGCACCGGATCAACACCGCGGAGGGCGTCGGCCAGCGCGAGCCCGACCTCGGCTTCGCCTGGGTCTCCTACCGCTGGGCGCTCGGCCACAACCTCGACCAGGTCCTGCGCGACGCCGACATGCCGGCCGGCGACTTCGTCCGCTGGACCAAGCAGCTGATCGACGTCCTCGGCCAGATCCAGGACGCCGCCGGCGAGGACGTCGAACTCCGCCGCACCGCCCGCAAGGCCGTCGACGGCCTCCGCCGCGGCATCATCGCCTACTCCTCCGTGGGCTAGCCGGACACCCGAAGGGGCCCGCCCGCTCACCCGAGCGCGCGGGCCCCTCGCTTTCCCGGTGACGAAGGGAACGGGGAGCCGCCCCCCATGGGCCCGGCGGCTCCCCAAGGATCAATTTGGGTGGGATTGCGCAGGAAGTCGGCCCGGCCGACTTCCTACGTCCGGGGGTGTCGGGGCCCGGCGGCGTCGAGGCGGCGGACGAGTTCGCGCAGGGCGCGCAGTTCGCGGTCCAGGGCTTCGGCGCCGCGGGCGGTGAGGGAGACCCAGGTGCGGGGGCGGCGTCCGACGTAGCCCTTGGCGACGGCGACGAGGCCGGAGTCCTCCAGGACCTTGAGGTGGCGGGACAGGTTGCCGTCGGTGGCGCCCAATTGCTCCTTGAGGAAGCCGAACTCGACCCGGTCGGCCTCGCGGGCGATGGTCAGGATGCCCAGCCGGACCCGCTGGTGGACGGTGTCGTCCAGGACCAGGGTCGGGTGCGGCTCCTCGGCTTCGTCGGCAACGCTCATGAGGTGACCGTACGGGATGCTCCCGGTGCGCGGCGGGCCGCCGTCCACTGCGCCAGCCCGGCGGCCAGCAGGACCGCCGCCAGCAGCAGGGCCTTCGGCTGCGGGCCGTCGGCCCAGCCGCCGTCGCCCCGGTCGAGCCACGGCAGCCAGCCGCTCTCCCACGGTGCCGCGAGGTAGGCGGTGAGCAGTGCCGTGTGGACGAGTCCGGCGGAGGCCACCAGGGGGCTGCGCTCGGTCAGCCCGAGGACGATCAGGCCGGCTCCGACCGCGTACCAGGGTGAGGCGTAGGCGTTCGCGAGCATGTCGAGCACGAACGGCACCCGGCGGACGGACAGCAGGGCTACCAGCACGGCGGCGACCAGGACGCCGGCGCCGACCGTGGTGGCGAGCCGGCCGACGCGGCGCGGGACGATCCCGCGGGCCTCGCCGCGCCGCCGGTACCAGCGGGCCAGTACCAGCCAGGCGAGCGGGATCAGCGCGTACCAGACGCCCCAGGCCAGGAAGCGGAGGACGGCTCCGTCGAACTCGCCGGCGAGGCAGGGGGCGTCCGGTGCGTGCGGGACGCAGAGGCCGATGAGCTCGGAGTACGCGAAGAGCGGATAGGACGTGACGGACCGCCCGTTGGCGCCGAAGTTGTAGGCCTGGCCGGAGATCGGCGCGGCGGCGAGGGCGAGCAGGCCGAACCCGAGCAGCGGCACCCCCGAGCCGCGCAGCCGGGTCCGGGCCCGGGCCCGGAGCCCTTCCGTCTCGGCGAGGAGTTCGGCCGGGCCGGCCCGGTGCTCTGTCGTCATGATCCACCCCTTGTCGCGCACGACCGCTTTGCTGTGCCATGAACTTTGCATTGCAAAGTAAGCTGCCGTCAAGGGAACTTGGGGCCGGCGGACTCCGGGAACGCCGAGGGGCCCGCACGTTCGCGTCGACCGTGCGGGCCCCTGAGAGGATTCGGGCTCAGCGGGTGGCGAGGGCCTCCAGGAGGCGGTCCAGGGAGGTGCCGAGGCCCCAGCGGGCGGAGAGCTCCTCCAGCGTCATCGGGTAGAGCGGCTCGCGGGGGAGGGCCGGGTCGAAGTCCGGCAGCGGGGCGTCGTCGGCGACGCGGACGACCTTGGGGGCGACATCGAGGTAGCCGGCGCCCTCCACGATGTTGCGGCGGCGGGCCGGGGTGAGCCGGGAGCCGAGGTCGAGGGCGGCGGTGCGGATGGCCGCGAGGTCGCCGTACTCGTTGATCAGCTGGGCGGCGGTCTTCTCGCCGATGCCCTTGACGCCGGGCAGGCCGTCCGACGCGTCTCCGCGCAGGGCGGCCATGTCGGCGTACTGGGCGCCGCGCACGCCGTACTTCTCCAGCAGCAGCGCGTCGTCGGTGACCTGGAGGTTGCCCATGCCCTTGACCGGGTAGAGCACCGTGATCCCGCGGGCGTCGTCCACCAGCTGGAAGAGGTCGCGGTCACCGGTGACGATCTGCACCGGCCCGGCGGCGCGGGCGGTGAGGGTGCCGATCACGTCGTCCGCCTCGTAGTCGGGGGAGCCGACCCGGGCGATGCCGAGCGCGTCCAGCACCTGCTCGATCACCGGGACCTGCGGGGCCAGCGTGTCGGGCACCTCCTCCTCGCCGTCCTCGGCCGCCTCGGCGACCCGGTGGGTCTTGTAGGAGGGGATGAGGTCCACCCGCCACTGGGGGCGCCAGTCGGCGTCCATGCAGGCCACCAACTGGTCGGGCCGGTGGTCGTGGACCAGTCTGGCGATGAAGTCCAGCAGCCCACGGACGGCGTTGACCGGCTCACCCTGCGGCGAGCGCAGGGTGTCCGGTACGCCGAAGTAGGCCCGGAAGTACAGGCTGGCGGAGTCGAGCAGCATCAGTCGCGGTGCGGTCACGACTCAGCATCATGCCGCACCGCGGTGACGGACGGGTGTTGTCAGTGCTCGTGCGGTCCGGCGCGGTGGACCGGGCCGTGGGCGTCGGCGCAGTGCTCGACGGTGGAGTCGGCCGGGGTGGTGATCTGCAGCAGCGCGCCCGCCTCGTCCTCGCCGACGTGGTCGACCTGGAGGGTGGAGTGGGTGATGCCGTACTCCTCCGAGAGCCGGCGCTGCAGGGAGCGCCGCACCGCGTGGCAGTCGCCGCCCGGGGTGACCAGGATGTGCGCGGACAGGGCCGGCTGGCCGGAGGTGATCTCCCAGATGTGCAGGTCGTGGATCTCCTCGACCAGCGGCTCGGTGACCATCCGGTCGGCCACCGCGTCCGGGTCGATCCCCGCCGGGGCGGCCTCCAGGAAGATCCGCCCGGAGTCCCGGACCAGCGCGATGCCGGCCTTGAGCATCAGCGCGACGACGATCAGCGAGGCGATCGAGTCGGCCCGGGCGAAGCCGGTGGTCAGTACGATCGCACCGGCGACGGCGGTGGCGATGAAGGCGTAGAGGTCGGTCAGTACGTGCTGGAAGGCGCCCTCGACGTTCAGCGAGCTGCGGTTGGCCTTGGACATGCACCAGGTGGCGGCGAGGTTGACCACGATCCCGACCAGTGCGGTGATCAGCACCAGTGAGCCGGTGACCTCCGGCGGTTCGAGCAGCCGGGTGATCGCCTCGTAGCCCAGCCAGGCCGACAGCACCAGCAGGGTGACCCCGTTGGCCTGCGCGGAGAGGATCTCGGCGCGCTTGAGGCCGTAGGTGTAGCCGCCGCGGGCCGGGCGGGCGGCGAGCCGCATGGCGATCAGCGCGAGCACGATCGAGGCGGCGTCGGTGAGCATGTGGGCCGCGTCCGAGATCAGGGCCAGGGACTGGGCGGCGAAGCCGACCACGACCTCGCCGGCCATGAAGACGACGATCAGGGCGAGGGCGCTGAGCAGCCAGCGGCGGTCCGCGTCGGCGGCTACGCCGTGCGAGTGGCCGCCGTGGCCATGCGCGTGGCCGTGCCCGCCGGAGCCGTGTGAGTGCGACGGCGAGTGCTCGTGGTCATGCGCATGATCATCGTGCGAATGCTCGTGCCCGGCCATGAAGGTCCTCTCTGGGCGCACGGGTGGGAAAGGGGGCGCGGCGCGACCGCCCCGCAACCGAAGTGAACCGCAGAATCGACAAAGATCCAAAGGTTGTACTGGTGACCGTTGTCGTTCCCGTCCGGGCGGCCGGACCCGGCGCACTCCGCAGCCGCCCGGCGGGCCGAACTCCCTTTCCCTCATGCCCAGTTGCGCTACCCCAGCGCCAGCGAGTCGAGGACCGCCGCGGTGGCCGCCCGGACCAGGGCCCGCATCAGCCGCAGGTCCTCCCCCTGCTCCGGATGCCACTGCACCCCGAGCGTGAACCCCGGACCCTCCACCGCCTCCACCGTCCCGTCCGGCGCGTGGGCGCTCACCCGCAGGCCGGCCCCCAGCCGGTCGACGGCCTGGTGGTGGAAGGTCGGTACCTCCAGCTCGCTCTCCGGCAGCAGCCCGCCCAGCAGCGTCCCCGGCACCGGCCGCACCGGGTGCGAGCCGTAGAGCCCGGGCGAGCCGCCGTGCACGTCCACCGGCACCACGTCCGGCAGGTGCTGCACCAGCGTCCCGCCGCACACCACGTTCAGGATCTGCATGCCCCGGCAGACCGCCAGCAGCGGCATGCCCGCCGCCAGCGCCGACCGCAGCAGCGCGACCTCCCAGGCATCCCGCTCCGGCGACTCGATCTCGGTCGCCGGATGGGCCGGCTGCCCGTAGTACGCCGGGTCGATGTCCGGCCCGCCCGCGATCACCAGGCCGTCCAGCCGGGCCAGCACCTCCGGGGCGCGCTCCGGGACGTCCGGCGGCAGCAGGACCGCGATCCCGCCCGAGTCCCGGACCTGCGCGGTGTACCGCTCGGGCAGCAGGGCCACCCGGCGGCCCCGCCAATCGCTCCAACTCGCGTCCACCAGGTAGGTGCTGACGCCGATCAAAGGCCTGCGATCCATGGCGGGCATTCTCCCCCCGGGGCACCTGATCCACCGTCAGCCACGCGCGTCGGCGCGCCACGGACACCCGACACCCACCCGCCCTCTTCCGCCCCGCGAGTCGCAGGCCGTACGGTTCGCTGTGACCGCTTGATCTCGAAGAGTGATCGAGGAGGAGGGTTCGGCATGTCCGAACTGCCCGAACAGGCCGCCGCCGGCTCGCCGGCCCGCCCGCCGCTGACCCTGGACGGGCTGCGGACCCTGGTGGACTCCGGCGAGGTGCACACCGTCGCGCTCGCCTTCACCGACATGCAGGGCCGCCTCCAGGGCAAGCGCTTCGCCGCCCGGTTCTTCCTCGACGAGGTCGCCGAGCACGGCGCCGAGGCCTGCGACTACCTGCTGGCCGTCGACGTCGACCTGAACACCGTGGACGGCTACGCCTTCTCCTCCTGGGCCACCGGCTACGGCGACTTCGCGATGCGCCCCGACCTCGGCACCCTGCGGCTGACCCCCTGGCAGCCCGGCACCGCCCAGGTCACCGCCGACCTCGCCCGGCACGGCGGCCACCCGGTGGACGCCGCCCCGCGCCAGCTGCTGCGCCGCCAGATCGCCCGGCTCGCCGAGCACGGCCTGGCCGCCGACATCGGCACCGAACTGGAGTTCCTGGTTTTCCGCGACACCTACGAGCAGGCCTGGCTGGGCGGCTACCGCGGCCTGACCCCGGCGAACCTCTACAACGTGGACTACTCGATGCTGGGCACCGCCCGGGTCGAGCCGCTGCTGTCCCGGATCCGCACCGAGATGGCCGGCGCCGGCCTGGTGGTGGAGTCCGCCAAGGGCGAGTGCAACCTCGGCCAGCACGAGATCGCCTTCCGCTACACCGACGCCCTCACCACCTGCGACCAGCACAGCGTCTACAAGACCGGCGCGAAGGAGATCGCCGCCCAGCTCGGCTGCGCGCTCACCTTCATGGCCAAGTACGACGAGCGCGAGGGCAACAGCTGCCACATCCACCTCTCGCTGCGCGACGCCGTCGGCGCCCCCGCCTTCGCCGACCGGGACGGCCGGATGACGGACACCATGCGGTACTTCCTGGCCGGCCAGCTGGTCGCGCTGCGCGAGTTCAGCCTCCTGTACGCGCCGAACATCAACTCCTACAAGCGCTACCGCCCCGGCTCCTTCGCCCCGACCGCCGTCGCCTGGGGCCGGGACAACCGCACCTGTGCCTACCGGGTGGTCGGCCACGGCCCCGGCCTGCGGATGGAGAACCGGGTGCCCGGCGGCGACGTCAACCCGTACCTCGCGGTGGCCGGGATGATCGCGGCCGGCCTGCACGGGCTGCAGCGCAAGCTGGACCTGCCCGCGCCCTGCCTCGGCAACGCCTACGCGGTCGAGGAGTACGTCCGGGTGCCCGGATCGCTGCGCGAGGCGGCCGAGCTGTGGGCGGACAGCGCACTGGCCCGCGAGGCCTTCGGCGACGACGTGGTCGAGCACTACCTGAACATGGCCCGGGTCGAGCAGGCCGCCTACGACGGGGCGGTCACCGACTGGGAGCGCTACCGATCCTTCGAACGGATGTGACGCATGACCGAGCCCGACGCGAGCGCCGGGAGCAGCACCGTCCGCAATCCCGCCACCGGCGAGGTGCTCGCCACCGTCCCCGACACCGCCCCCGAACGGCTGGACGCGGCCGTCCGGCTGGCGGTGACGGCCCAGGCCGGCTGGGCGGCGCTCGCCCCCGGCGAACGCGCCCGGCTGCTGCGCCGGTTCGCCGACCAGGTCGAGGCGCACGTCCCCGAGCTGGCCGCCCTGGAGGTGGCGGAGGCCGGCCACCTGCCGGCCAACGCCCACTGGGAAGCCGGCAACGTCCGGGACCTGCTGGAGTACGCGGCCGGGGGAGTGGAGCGGCTGACCGGCCGGCAGATCCCGGTGGCCGGCGGCCTGGACGTGACCTTCCACGAGCCGGTCGGCGTGGTCGGGGTGATCGCACCGTGGAACTTCCCGATGCCGATCGCCGCCTGGGGCTTCGCCCCCGCCCTCGCGGCCGGCAACGCCGTCCTGCTCAAGCCCGCCGAGGCCACCCCGCTGACCGCTCTGCGGCTGGCCGAACTCGGCCTTGCGGCGGGCCTGCCCGAGGGCCTGTTCCAGGTCGTCCCCGGCGCGGGCACCACCACCGGCCGGGCCCTGGTGGACCACCCGGCCGTCCGTAAGATCGTCTTCACCGGCTCGACCGTCGTCGGCAAGGAGGTCGCCGCCCGCTGCGCCGCCCGCGCCAAGCGGGTCACCCTGGAACTCGGCGGCAAGAGCCCCAGCATCGTCTTCGCCGACGCCGACCTGGCCCGCGCCGCCGACCCGATGTCCTTCGCCGACAACAGCGGCCAGGACTGCTGCGCCCGCAGCCGGATCCTGGTCCAGCGCGAGGTGTACGAGGACTTCCTCGCCCTGCTGCTGCCCGCCGTCGAGAGCCTGCGCACCGGCGACCCGACCGACCCGCAGACGGAGCTCGGCCCGCTGATCTCGGCCGCCCAGGTCCGCCGGGTGGCCTCCTACCTCACCCCCGACCTGCCGGTGCTGGCCCGCGGCAAGGTCCCGGACGGGCCCGGTTACTGGTACCCGCCGACGGTCGTCGGCCCCGAGGACCCGCAGGTCCCGGCCGTCACCGAGGAGATCTTCGGCCCGGTCGCCGCCGTCCTGCCGTTCACCGACGAGGCCGACGCGCTGCGCCTGGCCAACGCCACCCGCTACGGCCTGGCCGGCTCGATCTGGACCCGGGACGTCGGCCGGGCGCTGCGCCTGGCCCGCGGCGTACGGGCGGGCAACCTGTCGGTCAACTCGCACTCCTCGGTGCGCTACTGGACGCCCTTCGGCGGCTACGGCGAGTCCGGGGTGGGCCGTGAGCTGGGCCCGGACGCGCTGCGCCACTTCACCGAGACCAAGAACGTCTTCATCCACAGCGAGGAGTGACAGCCCGATGAGCGAGAAGCACGCCGCGCGGGACGAGGCCGTCTGCCGCCGGCTGGTCGGCCGCACCGCCGTGGTCACCGGCGCGGGCAGCGGGATCGGCCTGGCCGCCGCCCGCCGGCTCGCCTCGGAGGGGGCGAAGGTGGTCTGCGCCGACCTCGATGAGGAGACCGGGCGGGCCGCCGCCAAGGAGGTCGGCGGATTGTTCGTGCACACCGACGTCACCGACCCGTACATGGTGGAGGCGCTGTTCGACGAGGCGTACGAGACCTGCGGCAGCGTGGACGTCGCGTTCAACAACGCGGGCATCTCGCCGCCCGAGGACGACTCGATCCTGACCACCGGCCTGGACGCCTGGCGCAGGGTCCAGGAGGTCAACCTGACCTCGGTCTACCTGTGCTGCAAGGCCGCGCTGCCGTACATGCGCCGGCACGGGCGCGGCTCGATCATCAACACCGCCAGCTTCGTGGCCCGGATGGGCGCGGCCACCTCGCAGATCTCCTACACCGCCTCCAAGGGCGGGGTGCTGGCGATGTCCCGCGAGCTGGGCGTGCAGTTCGCCCGGGAGGGCATCCGGGTCAACGCGCTCTCGCCCGGACCGGTCGACACCCCGCTGCTGCGCGAGCTGTTCGCCGCGGACCCGGAGCGGGCCGCCCGCCGGCTGGTGCACATCCCGCTCGGCCGGTTCGCCCGGGCCGAGGAGATCGCCGCCGCGGTGGCCTTCCTGGCCAGCGACGACTCCTCCTTCATCACGGCGAGCGAGTTCCTGGTGGACGGCGGCATCTCCGGGGCGTACGTCACCCCGCTGTAGCCGCCGCCGGTGGGAATCCCGGCCGCGCCGGCCGCGCCGGACGGGGTTCTCACCGGAATCTCATCGAAAACGGCGGGAATTCCCGGCTGCGCTGATTTCGCGTTTATCCGGCTGCCTTTAGATTCTCTCCTGTGAGCGAGCAGATTCCCGCCGGGTGGTACCCGGATCCCAAGGACACCACGAGCGACCCGAGGCCGCAGCGGTGGTGGGACGGCAAGGGCTGGACGGCCGACACCCGGCCCGCACCCTCGGACGCCCCCGCCTCGGACACCCCTGCGCCGGGCGCGGCCGAGCAGCCCACCGTGCTGGAGGGCGAGGTGCTGGAGAGCGGCCCGACCGTCCGCTACCCGGAGCCACCGCCCTTCGGCGCCGCCTACGGCACGCCCGGCGGGCCGCCGCGCAAGGCCCGGCGCAAGCCCTCCAAGCTGGTGCTGGCGACCACCGTGGCCGCCCTGCTCGGCCTGGGCGTCGGCGCCGGGGTCACCTACCTCGCGACGGACGGCCACGGGGACCGCGCCCCGCGCAGCGCCCGCCCGGTCCCGCAGGGCGGCTACGGCCCGTGGGGCGGCGCCCCGGACTTCGGGGACCCCGGCAACGGCGGCAACGGCGGGAGCGGGAACGGCAAGGGCGGAAACGGCGGCAAGGGCGGGAACGGGGGCGGCCGGACCAGCCCGAACGCCGACAAGGCGATCGACGTGGTCAACCGGCTCACCCTGCCGGTCCCGGACGGCTGGGAGGCCGGCACCACCCAGGACGGCTACGCCTCGCTCAGCGTCGGCTCGTACACCTGCGCGGACGGCAAGAGCAGCTGCTCCCTCGGCGGCGTGAACACCGGCCGGATCAGCGGCGGCGGCACCGACGCTCAGGCAGCGGCCAAGGCCGACATCGCGACGGCCGCCAAGGACGCGTACGGCGACGTCACCGGGCACCAGGAGCTCAAGTCCGAGGCCGTGAAGGTCAACGGCCAGGACGGCTACCTGGTCCGCTGGAAGGTGGACGCGCCCAAGGGCAACAACGGCTACGTGCAGACCGTGGTCTTCCCGTCCGCCGACGGGAAGTCGCTGGTCTCGGTGCACTTCGGCTTCGACATCGCCGACAAGTCGCCCGACGTCGCGGTGATGGACACCGTCGTCCAGGGCATCTCCGTCTACAAGGGCAAGCTGCCGAGCATCCCCGGGCTGCCCGGGACGGGCTCCGGCTCCGGCGGGTCCGGTGCGGACGGCGGCGTCGGGGGCACCACCACCTGAGCACCGCGCTCCTCACACGGCGGCGCCCCACCCGGGTGGGAACCCTCCGGGTGGGCCGCCGTTCGTCGTCGTACGGGTGGTGCCACGGGAGCCGGGCCGGACGGGGGTGTGCCGGCCCGGCTCCCGTGCCCGGCGTCAGGAGTCGCGTCGAACAGCCTCGACGCGACGGCGCCGGAGCACCATGCCGGCCCAGCCGACACCGATCGCGGCAGCGCCCGCGAGCAGCAGCGGACCGGTGGCCGAGGTGCCGCCCACGGCCGCGGAGGCGGTCGGGACCACCTGGCCGGCCGGGGAGTCCGGGTCCCCGCCGTGGCCGTGGTGGGCGACCGTGGACTTGGACGCGTCGGCCGCGATCTGGGCGTCGCTGGGAGCGGCCGGGGCCTGGGCGGCGAGCGCCGACACGGCCGTGGCGGAGGCGCCGAAGTCGACGTCGGAGCAGGAGTAGAAGGCCTCCGGGCTGTCGCTGCGCTGCCACACCGTGTAGAGGACCTGGCGGCCGGTGCGCTGCGGCAGGGTGCCGGAGTAGGTGTAGGACCCGTTGACCGCGTTGCGGTCGACCTGCACCTTGGCCACCGGGGTCTGGTCGAGGTCCGACCACTTCAGCGGCTTGGTCGGGTCGTAGCCCGCCTTGGTGATGTAGACGGTCTGGGTGCCGACGTGCGGCGCGGTGGTGCGGAACTGGAAGGTGAAGGACCCGGCCTTCACCGCGGTGGCCGGCCAGTCGGTGCGCGGCCAGTCCAGCGCCGCGTACTTGTCGCGGTTGGCCGAGCAGAGCTTGCCGTCCGGGATCAGCGCCTGGTGGTTGCCGTTGGCGTTGGCGATGTTGACCTCGTTCCAGTCGTACAGCGGCTGGGTGCCGCTCGCGGCGACGAGGTCCTTGCAGACCTGGGACACCGGGTGCTCGGGGCCCTCGGCGTAGCAGGCGGCGACCCGGCTGACGGGGTTGGTCATCGTGCCGTGGGCGCTGGCGGTGCCGGCGGTGGCACCGGCCACCGCGAGGAGCGCGGCGCCGATCACGCCGACGGACAGGGCATTGCGCTTGATGGACATGGGGTGGGGACTCCTTGACCGTCGTTCCGGGCACGTGTGGGGGAGGAGCGGGCACGCCTGCCCGTTCGGGGGCCGCCGGCCCGGCGCACGGCCCCCGGCCAGAGCGTAGGATTGGTCTGGACCAGATGGCAATAGCCGCGCGTACTGTGCTTGTTGACGGACTGTAGGCCCCCGAGCAGCGCAAAGGCCCGACGGACGGCCGTGGTTAGCCGTTCCATCGGGCCCCGTTAAGGCTCCGGAAAGGTCAGCGCCGCATGTCGTGGATGATGCCGGCCTGGATCACGAGGTCGCTGTTGACGGTCGAGTTCCCGTCGATGGTGTTGATGATGTACGTCCCGCCCACCTTGTTGAACCGTCCGGGGGCGAACTCCGCGAGGATCTCGAAGAGTTCCTCGGCCGCCTGCGGCTCCGTCCGGAACAGTGTGCGCAGCCGGTTGCGCAGGGCGGCGGCCTGGTCGGCCAGGACCTCCTGGTCGCCGTCGGCCTCCAGCACCTCGGCGCGGATCACCTCCAGCTCGGCGCTCGCCTCCTCGTCCCGCTCGCCGCGCCCGAACAGCCGGGCGATCCGTGAACCGGCCTGATTCCAGGCGGCCGTGGCCATCAGGCCGGCCACGGAGGCCGCTCCGGACCTCACCATCTCCTGCACGAGCTCGGCATCCATGCGGCCCCTCCCGGTTCCAGCTTCAGTGTCGGTACCACGTTAGGGCAGAGCCGGACGAAGCGTCAGAGGAACGTCCTGCCCTCGCCCCGGTACGTCGGCACCGTCCGCACCACCCGGTCGTCCTCGATCAGGTGCAGCTCGGCGAAGCGTTCGCACAGCTCACCCGCCTTGGCGTGCCGGAACCAGACCCGGTCGCCGATCAGCAGGTCGTCCGCCGCGGAGCCGAGCAGCGGGGTCTGCACCTCCCCGGCGCCCTCCATCGGGTCGTAGCGCAGCCCGGCCGGCAGGTACGGCACCGGCGAGCGGTCCGGGCCGGCCGCGCCGGAGGCCGGGTAGCCGCCGCCGAGGACGGTCACCACGCCGACGCCGGGGCGGCGCACCACCGGCTGGCCGAAGAGCGCGGCCGGGCGGCCCCGGAACGTGCGGTAGTTGTCGAACAGCTGCGGCTGGTACAGCCCGGAGCCGGCCGCGACCTCGGTGACGGCGCGTTCGGCCACGGTGGACTCCACGCTGCCGGTGCCGCCGCCGTTGACGAACTCCAGGTCGGCCACCTGTCGCAGTCGCCGGACCGTCGCCGCGCGCCGCTCGGCCAGCTCGGCCCGGGCCTTGGCCTGCATCAGCCGGATCAGCCCGGAGCGCACCGGCCGGCCGGGCACCCGGTCGCCCACCCCGGCGACGTGCCCTTCGTACGCCATCAGGCCGACCACCCGGAAGCCCCGGCGGCGCTGGACGAGCTCGGCGAAGGCGCCGAGGTCCTCGGGGGTGCGCAGCGGGGAGCGCCGGGCGCCCACCCGGACCCGGCCGCCGAGCAGGTGCAGAGAGGTGTCCAGCTCCAGGCAGACCCGCACCTCGGCGTCGCCGCCGCGGGCCCGGTCGATCAGGTCCAGCTGGGCCGGGTCGTCCAGCACCACGGTGATCTCGCGGGCGGCCCCGGGGTCGGCGGTGAGATCGGCGAAGCCGGCCCGGTCGGCGGAGGGGTAGGCGAGCAGGATGTCGCGGACGCCGGTGCGGGCCAGCCAGAGCGACTCGTCCAGGGTGAAGCTCATCACCCCGAGGAAGCCGTCCACGGCCAGCGCCCGCTCCAGCAGCGCCCGGCAGCGGATCGACTTGCTGGCCAGCCGGATCGGTTTGCCGCCCGCCCGGCGGACCAGGTCGGCGGCGTTCGCGTCGAACGCGGCGAGGTCCACGACGGCCACCGGCCCGTCCAGGTGGGCGGTGGCGCGGTCGTACCGGAGGCGGTCGGAGACCGGGGCGGGAGCGGTCGCGGGTGCGTCGAGGATCACCATGGGCGCAGGGTGCCACACCGCGCTACCGGTGGGTAGGCCCCGCGTACGGGGAACGTGCGGGGAAATGGGGCCGCTCGCGCGCGGTGGCATAGGGTCGGGCGGGTGGACCGCAAAGACTTCTCCAACCCGGCGTTCGTCGGCAAGAGCATCCCGAACCCCGGCTTCTCCGACGACGACGGCACCGCCGACCCGGCGCTCACCGAGGCCCTCGCGCGCTGGTCGCAGGACGGCGCGGCCGAGTCGGAGGTGCTGGCGGCGCTGACCCCCACCCGGCTGATGGTCCCGATCGTCGCGATCCTCGGCGAGGTCGAGGTGGACGCGCACGGGCACCGGCACGAGAAGACCAGCGACATGGCCGTCCCGGTGCTGGAGGCCCCGGACGGGCGCCGCGCGCTGCCGGCCTTCACGTCGCTGGAGGCGCTGGCCCGCTGGCGCGCCGACGCCCGTCCGGCGCCGACGGCGGCCCCGCAGGCCGCGATGGTCGCCTTCTCGGAGCGGGCCGACACGCTGCTGATCGACCCGGCCGGGCCGGTGCCGTTCCAGCTGAGCGGCGCCCGGCTGCGGGCGCTGGCGGAGAACCGTCCGTTCCTGCCGCCGGCCCTGGACCCGGAGGTGCGCGAGGCGGTCCGCGGGCTGCTGGCGGCGGAGCCGCAGGTGGTCACCGGGCTGCTGGCGGGCTCGGAGGAATCGGACGGGGTGCTCGCGGTGGTGTTCGACCCGGCGCTGGACCAGGCGGGCCTGCAGGCGGCCGCGCAGCGGGTCGGGCGGGCGGTGGCCGCGGACCCGCTGCTGCGGGTGCGGCTGGACCGGGGGCTGGACCTCGCGGTGCTGCCGGCGAGCGCGGAGCTGCCGGGGTTGCCGCTCTTCTGGCTTTGTCTGTGCGGTAGGTCCGGCACGCGCGTGCCGGACCTCCCGCGAGCGGTCTCAGGAGTAGACCGGCCCGGTGAACTTCTCGCCCGGGCCCGCGCCCGGGGCGTCCGGGACGATCGAGGCCTCGCGGAAGGCGAGCTGGAGCGAGCGCAGCCCGTCGCGCAGCGGCGCGGCGTGGAAGTTGCTGATCTCCGGGGCGCCGGCGGTGACCAGTCCGGCCAGTGCGGTGATCAGCTTGCGGGCCTCGTCCAGGTCCTTGTCCTTGTCGCCGCCCTCGGCGAGACCGCACTTGACGGCGGCGGCGCTCATCAGGTGCACCGCGACGGTGGTGATCACCTCGACGGCCGGGACCTCGGCGATGTCGCGGGTGAGGTCGTCGAAGCCGATCGCGTCGTCGTCCGCGCCGGGGTTCTGGGTGGGCTCGCTGCTCAAGGTGGGCTCGTTCCATCGTGTCGGTCTGTCCGTACCCATGGAGCGTACAAGGGCCCCTTCGGTACCAGGACGCGGCCGTATCCGCGCCGGGAGGCGGCCGTTCCCGGCGCCGGGAGGAGGCCGCGCGAGGGGGCGGAATAGCGTTCGCCCCCCCGACGCTGTAAGCTTCGAGACTGACCGGCCGGGATCCCGTATGGGCACTCGGCCAGCAAGTGGAGGCTCCACTGAGGAGGCCCGAGAGGGCAACCGCGAAAGTCTCCCACCTGGTCGGCCTCAGGGTCGACGGGTCCCGGTCCGCGACGGGCGCCACTGGCGCCGAGTCGCCGCAGCGCCCCTCACCGGGTGTTGCCCCCGGTTGTGTGGAGCCCCGCTTGTACCGAGCGGGGCTTTTTTCGTGTGGCGGTGTACGTACCGGACAGCGCAGCACGAATGAAGCCCCGCCCAGTGGTCGAGTCCACTACGTGCGACCGCCGTCCGACGGCCGCATCGCAGAAGGTGCAACCGAGGAGGCCCCATCAGCACCGAGCCCCGCATCAACGACCGGATTCGCGTCCCCGAGGTGCGACTCGTCGGTCCCAGCGGCGAGCAGGTCGGCATCGTGCCGCTTGCCAAGGCGCTGGAGCTCGCGCAGGAGTACGACCTCGACCTGGTCGAGGTCGCGGCGACCGCCCGGCCGCCGGTGTGCAAGCTCATGGACTACGGCAAGTTCAAGTACGAGTCGGCCATGAAGGCCCGTGAGGCGCGCAAGAACCAGGCGCACACGGTCATCAAGGAGATGAAGCTCCGGCCGAAGATCGACCCGCACGACTATGACACCAAGAAGGGTCACGTCGTCCGGTTCCTCAAGCAGGGCGACAAGGTCAAGATCACGATCATGTTCCGCGGTCGTGAGCAGTCCCGCCCCGAGCTGGGCTTCCGTCTGCTTCAGCGGCTCGCCGACGACGTCCAGGACCTGGGCTTCGTGGAGTCCTCGCCCAAGCAGGACGGCCGCAACATGATCATGGTCCTTGGCCCGCACAAGAAGAAGACCGAGGCGATGGCCGAGGCCCGCGCCCTCGCGGACGCCCGCAAGGCCGAGCGTCAGGGCCGCACCGCCGGCTCCGACGCCGCCGAGGAGACCGAGGACGAGGACGTCGTGACCGACCTCGATGTCGACGTCGAGGACGTCGAGGTCGAGGATGCCGCGACCGAGGCGCAGGACGCCCCGGCCGAGGCGCCGGCCGTCGAGGCCGACGCTCCGGTCGAGCAGCCGGCCGCCTCCCAGGGCGCCTGAGCCCTCACCGGCCAGGAGGCCCGGGAGACCGGCCCCCAGGGTGACGGGGCGGCCCGCCCGGTCACCGCAGATCCATCCAGTTCACGCCCGCGCGGCGCACGTCGCGCGGGCGCGGACGGGACTGACGAGGAGATACGGCGAAATGCCGAAGCAGAAGACGCACAGTGGCGCCAGCAAGCGCTTCAAGATCAGTGGCTCTGGCAAGGTGCTGCGCGAGCGCGCCGGCCGCCGCCACCTCCTGGAGCACAAGCCCTCGACGCTGACCCGCAAGCTGGCCGGGACTGTCGAGCTGGCCCCCGCTGACGCCAAGAAGATCAAGAAGCTTCTCGGCAAGTGATCGCCCTCCCGCCCGGCGCGAGCCGCGAGCGGGGCAGCTGATCCTTCCCGACCCATTCGAATGACGGACCACGTGAAGTAGTCCGTGGTCCAACCCAAGGAGTAATCAAGTGGCACGCGTCAAGCGGGCAGTCAACGCCCACAAGAAGCGCCGGGTCATCCTGGAGCGCGCCAGCGGCTACCGTGGCCAGCGTTCGCGCCTGTACCGCAAGGCCAAGGAGCAGGTCACCCACTCGCTGGTCTACAACTTCAACGACCGCAAGAAGCGCAAGGGCGACTTCCGTCAGCTGTGGATCCAGCGCATCAACGCTGCGGCCCGTGCCAACGGCATCACCTACAACCGCTTCGTGCAGGGCCTGAAGGCCGCCAGCGTCGAGATCGACCGCAAGATGCTGGCCGACCTGGCCGTCAACGACCCGGGTGCGTTCGCCTCCCTGGTCGAGGTCGCCCAGAAGGCGCTGCCGGCCGACGTGAACGCCCCGAAGGCCGCCGCCGACGCCGCCTGATCTTCCGAGATCGGTTGAGCTCTGACCGGACCCGCAGGCTCGCCTGCGGGTCCGGTCCTGCTTTTCCCCCTCCTTCAGCGCCTCCGGAGAACGAGACCATGCCGAGCACCGACACCCCCCTGCTGACCTCCCTGCGCTCGCCGCGCGTCGTGGCCGCCCGCCGGCTGGCCAAGCGCAACCAGCGCACCAAGGAGCGCCGCTTCCTGGCCGAGGGCCCGCAGGCCGTCCGGGAGGCCATCTCCTTCGGCAGGCTGCCGGGCAGCGGCGAGCACGCCGTGGTCGAGGTCTACGCGACCCCGGAGGCCGCCGAGCGGCACGCCGGCATCGTCGAGGCCGCCCTGGTCGAGGGACTGCCGGTGCTGACCGCCACCGACGAGGTGATCGCCGAGATCTGCGACACGGTGACGCCGCAGGGCATCGTGGCGCTCTGCCGCTTCATCGACACCCCGTTCGCCGAGGTGCTCAAGGCCCGTCCGAAGCTGGTCGCGATCCTCGCCCACGTGCGCGACCCCGGGAACGCCGGCACGGTGCTGCGCACCGCCGACGCGGCCGGTGCGGACGCCGTGGTGCTCACCGACGCCTCGGTGGACCTCTACAACCCGAAGGCCGTCCGGGCCTCCGTGGGCAGCCTGTTCCACCTGCCGGTGGCGGTCGGGGTACCGGTCGAGGAGGCCGTCGGCAGGCTGCGCGAGGCCGGCGTCCGGGTGCTCGCCGCGGACGGCGCGGGGGAGCGCGACCTGGACCAGGAGCTCGACGAGGGCACCCTGGGGGCGCCCGGCGCATGGGTGTTCGGCAACGAGGCCTGGGGGCTTCCGGAGGAGACCCGCGCGCTCACCGACGAGGTCGTGCGCGTCCCGATCCACGGTCACGCCGAGAGCCTCAACCTGGCCACCGCGGCGGCGGTCTGCCTGTACGCCTCCGCGCGCGCCCAGCGCTCGCCCGGCGGCTGCCGTTCGAACGCCTGACGCACCCGGGGGCGCGTCAGGATCCACGCGGCAAGCCCTACTGCACGGGCCTGGGAGGCGCTAGGGTCTGCCTCGGTGGGGGGAACGGCACGGTGGGTAATCGGGGAGGCAACCCATGGTCGGCAGCGGACCCGAGCTCGACCCGGACGACCTGCCGGACGGCCTGGTGGTCGCCGACGCGCTGGGCCGGGTGGTCTGCTTCAACCGGGCCGCGGCCCGGCTCACCGGCGTGCTCCCGCAGGCCGCGCTCGGCAGCGGACTGGAGGACGTCCTCCCGCTGGAGGACCTGGACGGCCGCCGCTGGTGGCCGCTGACCGACCCGTACGGCGGTCTGGCCACCCGCACCCGTCAGCCGGAGCGCAACCTGCTGCTGCCCGGGGGGCGCGAGGTGCTGGTCTCCGCCCGGTACGTGCGCAGCGCGCCGGGCGGGCCGCTGGAGCGCCTGGTGATCGCCCTGCGCGGCACCGAGGCCCGGCGCCGCACCGAGCGCAGCCACGCCGAGCTGATCGCCACCGTGGCGCACGAGCTGCGCTCCCCGCTGACCAGCGTCAAGGGCTTCACGGCGACGCTGCTGGCCAAGTGGGAGCGGTTCACCGACGGGCAGAAGCGGCTGATGCTGGAGACCGTGGACGCGGACGCCGACCGGGTCACCCGGCTGATCGCCGAGCTGCTGGACATCTCCCGGATCGACTCCGGCCGGCTGGAGCTGCGCAAGCAGGTGGTCGACCTGGCCGCGGCGGTGCGCCGGCACGTCGAGCGCAAGGTCGCCACCGGCATCCCCGAGGACCGCTTCGACATCCGGATCGGCGAACCGCTGACCGTCCTGTGGGCCGACCCGGACAAGGTCGACCAGGTGCTGGCCAACCTGCTGGAAAACGCGGTGCGGCACGGCGAGGGAACTGTCACCATCGAGGTGGCACCGGCCAAGGAGGTCGTCGAGGCGCCCGTCTGGGAGCGCGGCGGCACCCCGCCCCGCATCGTGGAAGGCACAGCGGTCACCGTGAGCGACGAAGGCAGCGGCATCCCCGAGGAGTCGATGCCCCGCGTCTTCACCCGCTTCTGGCGCGGCTCCAAGCGCGGCGGCACGGGCCTGGGCCTCTACATCGTCAAGGGCATCGTGGAGGCCCACGGCGGCTCGATCCGCGTCGACCGCGCGCCCGGCGGCGGCGCCCGGTTCCGATTTATCCTGCCCGCCGGGGTGCCCGACTTCATGCTCTGAAGGAGCATGAACGACGAGCACGGCATGCTCTGAAGGAGCATGCACGGCAGGCGCACCGCATGCTCGGAGTTCCCGAGCAGGTCGGACGTCGTCTCCCCGGACGGGCTTCGCGGCAGCGGTGATACCCGCTGCGACTACACTCGACCTTTGGCGTTGGCCCAAAGACCTTGAGCACGGACGAGCAGGAGCACGGGAAAGATAGAGATGTCGGCACCCAACAAGTCGTACGACCCGGTCGAGGTCGAGGCCCTCAAGCCCGAGGTGGTGGAGCAGGCGCGGGACGAGGCGATCGCCGCGTTCGCCGCCGCCGGCTCCCTGGACGAACTGAAGCAGGCCAAGGTCGCCCACACCGGCGACCGCTCCGCGCTCTCGCTCGCCAATCGCGAGATCGGCGCTCTGCCCCCGCACGCGAAGGCGGCGGCCGGAAAGCTGATCGGCCAGGCCCGCGGGGCGGTCAACCAGGCCCTTGCCAAGCGGCAGGCCGAGCTGGAGGCGGAGCGCGACGCCCGCGTGCTGGTCGAGGAGGCGGTGGACGTCACGCTGCCGTACGACCGCGCCCCGCGCGGCGCCCGGCACCCGCTGACCACCATGGCCGAGCGCATCGAGGACACCTTCGTCGCGATGGGCTACCAGGTCGCGGAGGGCCCCGAGGTCGAGGCCGAGTGGCTCAACTTCGACGCCCTCAACCTGGGCCCGGACCACCCGGCCCGCTCGATGCAGGACACCTTCTTCGTCCAGGCCCCGGACGGCTCCGCCGACTCCGGCGTGGTGCTGCGCACCCAGACCTCCCCGGTCCAGGCCCGCACCATGCTCGACCGCGAGCCCCCCGTCTACGTGGTCTGCCCGGGCCGGGTCTACCGGACCGACGAGCTGGACGCCACCCACACCCCGGTCTTCCGGCAGGTCGAGGGCCTCGCGGTGGACGAGGGCATCACCTTTGCCGACCTCAAGGGCACCATCGAGGTGCTGGTCGAGAAGCTGATCGGTGGCGGCCTGGAGCTGCGCTGGCGCCCGTCCTACTTCCCGTTCACCGAGCCGAGCGCGGAGATCGACCTCCAGTGCTTCGTGTGCCGCGGTGCGAGCGTCGGCAACCCGGACCGGCCGTGCCGGACCTGTTCCTCCGAGGGCTGGATCGAGCTCGGCGGCTGCGGCGTGGTCAACCCGCGGGTGCTGGTCGCCTGCGGCGTCGACCCCAACCGCTACAGCGGCTTCGCCTTCGGCCTGGGCCTGGAGCGGATCCTGATGAATCGTCACAACGTCGCCGACATGCGCGACATGGTCGAGGGTGACGTCCGCTTCACCCTCCCGTTCGGGATGGAGATCTGATGCGCGTCCCGCTTTCCTGGCTGCGCGAGTACGTCGACCTGCCGGCCGGCGAGACCGGCCGTGACGTCGCGGAGCGCCTGGTCCGGGCCGGCCTGGAGGTCGAGACCGTCGAGCAGATCGGCACGGACCTCAAGGGTCCGCTGGTGGTCGGCGAGGTGCTCTCCATCGAGGAGCTGTCCGGCTTCAAGAAGCCGATCCGGCACTGCTTCGTGAACGTCGGCGACGCCAACGGCACCGGCGAGCCGCAGGAGATCGTCTGCGGCGCGACCAACTTCGCCGTCGGCGACAAGGTCGTGGTCGTGCTCCCGGGCGCCGTGCTGCCCGGCCCGTTCCCGATCGCGGCCCGCAAGACCTACGGCCACACCTCGGCCGGCATGATCTGCTCCGCCCGCGAGCTGGGCATGGGCGACGACCACGACGGCATCATCGTGCTCCCGCCGGAGTTCGAGCCCGGCACCGACGCCATCGAGCTGCTCCAGCTCGTCGACGAGGTGCTCGACATCGCCGTCACCCCGGACCGCGGCTACTGCCTGTCCATGCGCGGCGTGGCCCGTGAGGCCGCCGCCGCGTACGGGCTGCCGCTGGCCGACCCGGCGCTGCTCGACGTGCCGCCGGCGAACTCCTTCGGCTACCTGGTGAAGGTCAACGACCAGACCGGCTGCGACCGCTTCGTGGCCCGTACGGTCGTCGGCGTCGACCCGAACGCCAAGTCCCCGATCTGGCTGCAGCGCCGGCTCCAGAAGTCGGGCATCCGCCCGATCTCGCTGACCGTCGACATCACCAACTACGTGATGCTGGAGGTCGGCCAGCCGCTGCACGCCTACGACAAGCAGCGCGTGTCGGGCCCGATCACGGTCCGCCGGGCGGAGCAGGGCGAGAGCCTCACCACCCTCGACGGGGTCGAGCGCAAGCTCTCCGCCGAGGACCTGCTGATCTGCGACAACAGCGGCCCGATCGGCCTGGCCGGTGTGATGGGCGGCGCCTCCACCGAGATCCTTGACCCGGCCGCGGGGCCGGGCACCACCGAGGTGATCATCGAGGCGGCGCACTTCGACGCGGTCGCCATCGCCCGCAGCGCCAAGCGGCACAAGCTGCCCTCCGAGGCGTCCAAGCGCTTCGAGCGCGGCGTCGACCCGGAGGCCGCCCGCGCCGCCGCGCAGCGCGCCGTCGACCTGCTGGTCCTGATCGCCGGCGGCACCGCCGAGGCCGGGGTCACCGACATCGCGGCCCCGCACCCGGTGCGCACCATCACCATCGCCGCCGACCTGCCCGACCGGGTGGCCGGCACCGGGTACGGCCGCGAGACCGTCACCCGGCGCCTGCAGGAGATCGGCTGCTCGGTCTCCGGCGCCGACGTCCTGGAGGTCACCCCGCCGACCTGGCGCCCGGACCTCACCGACCCGTACGACCTCGCGGAGGAGGTCATCCGGCTGGAGGGCTACGACAACGTCCCCGCCCGGATGCCCGACGTTCCCCCGGGCAAGGGCCTGACCGAGGCCCAGCGGGTGCACCGCCGGATCGGCGTCGCGCTGGCCGGGGCCGGCTACGTCGAGGTCAACAACTACCCGTTCCTCGGCGAGACCGCCTTCGATGCGCTCGGCCTGGAGGCGGACGACCGGCGCCGCCGCACGGTGAAGCTGGTCAACCCGCTGAACGACGAGGAGCCGGCGCTGCGCACCACGCTGCTGCCGGGCCTGCTCGGCGCGCTGCGCCGCAACGTCGGCCGGGGCAACACCGACCTGGCGATCTTCGAGACCGGCACCGTCTTCCTGCCCAAGGACGAGCTGAGCGTGGCCCCGCGTCCGGCGGTCGACCACCGGCCCAGCAACGAGGAGCTGGCCGCGCTGGACGCCGCGCTGCCGGACCAGCCGCGTCGGATCGCCGTCGCCCTCGCGGGTGAGCGGCTGCCGTCGGGCTGGTGGGGCAAGGGCGCCCAGGCCTTCTGGGCGGACGCCGTCGAGGCAGCCCGCACGGTGGCCCGGGCGGCCGGCATCGAGCTGACCGTCCGGCAGGGCCAGCTGGCCCCGTGGCACCCGGGCCGTTGCGCCGAGCTGCTGGTGGCCGGCACCGACCGGGTGGTCGGCCACGCCGGTGAGCTGCACCCGCGGGTGGTCAAGGCGCTCGGGCTGCCGGCCCGCACCGTCGCGATGGAGATCGACATCGACCTGCTCACCGCCGACGGCGCCGAGCGGGTCGGCGGCCCGACCGTCTCCGGTTTCCCGGTGGCGACCCAGGACGTCGCGCTGATCGTCGACACCGCTGTCCCGGCCGCCGAGGTCGAGGCCGCGCTGCGCTCCGGCGCGGGCGAACTGCTGGAGGCCATCCGGCTGTTCGACGTGTTCACCGGTGAGCAGGTCGGCGAGGGCAAGAAGTCGCTGGCGTACGCGCTGCGCTTCCGCGCGACCGACCGCACCCTGACCGCCGACGAGGCGACCGCCGCCCGCGAGGCGGCCGTCGCCGAGGCCGTCGCCCGCACCGGCGCGGTGCTGCGCGGCGTCTGACGCGGCCGTAGTACCCAGGAGGGCCCCGCCCCGGACCACGAGTCCGGGGCGGGGCCCTTTCCGCTTCCCCGGGTTGACACTTCCCCGGGCTGACGGTGCCCCGGGTTGACGGTGCGTCGGTCCATCGTTTATCTCTTTACCTATGGAAGTAGATAAAGACGATGCCGACCAGCCCTCCCCGATCGAGTTCCGCCTGGACCCGGTCTCCGGCGTCCCGACCTACCTGCAGCTCGTGCAGCAGGTCGAACAGGCGCTGCGGATGGGCTGGTTGACCGAGGGGGACCGGCTGCCCCGGGTGCGCGAGGTGGTGGCCGGGCTGGCGATCAACCCGAACACCGTGCTCAAGGCGTACCGCGAACTGGAGCACCGCGGCCTCGCGGCCGGCCGCCGGGGCCAGGGCACCTTCGTGCGGGGCCTGCCCGCCGGGGTGGTGCCGCTGCGCGAGCGGGCCGAGCTGCGCCGAGGGCTGCTGGACTGGATGCGCTCGGCGCGGACCGCCGGGCTGGACGAGGAGGGGATGGCCGCGGTGTTCGAGGACGCGCTGCGCGACCTGCGCGAGGACCGGGACGGGGTGGTGGCCTGATGGCCGTGGACACGGTGATCGACTGCGCCGGGCTCGGCAAGCGCTACCGGCGCTCCTGGGCGCTGCGGGACTGCCGACTCGCCGTCCCCGCCGGGCACGTGGTGGCCCTGGTCGGTCCCAACGGCGCCGGCAAGACCACGCTGCTCAGCCTGGCCGCCGGACTGACCCTGCCGAGCGAGGGCGCGCTGACCGTCCTCGGCGACCAGCTGCCCGGCTCCCCGCGCGCGTTGGACCGGATCGGCTTCGTCGCCCAGAACGCCGCGCTCTACCCCGGCGTGCCCGTGCGCGACCTGCTGGCGATGGGCCGTCACCTCAACCGCCGCTGGGACGACGCCCGGGCCCGTACCCACCTGGACGGTCTCGGCATCCCGCTGGACCGCAAGTACGGCCGCCTCTCCGGCGGCCAGCAGGCCCAGGTCTCGCTCGCGCTGGCACTCGCCAAGCGTCCCGAACTCCTGCTGCTGGACGAGCCCCTGGCCGCTCTCGACCCGCTCGCGCGGCACGACTTCATGGCCGTGCTGCTGACCGCGGTGGCCGAGGACGGGATGTCGGTGGTGTTCTCCTCGCACGCCGTCAACGAGCTGGAGCAGAGCTGCGACTACTTGGTGGTGCTCGGCGCCGGCCGGGTCCAGGTCGCGGGGGAGGTGGACGACCTGCTGGCCGGCCACCGGATGCTCACCGGCCCGACCGCCGAGGCCGACCGGGTGGCCGGGCAGCTGCCGGTGGTCCGCGACCGCCGGGCCGGCGCCCAGTCCCACCTGCTGGTCCGCACCGGCGGCGTGGACGCCCCGGTCTCCGGCTCCTGGCACCAACAGCGCGTCGGGCTGGTGGAGTTGGTGCTCTCCTATCTGCGCGAGCCGGCCGCCTCCGCCCTCCCCGGCCCGCGCGGGGCCGTCACCCCGAACGAGAAGGTGCTGCTGCCGTGAGCTCCCTGTCCCTCGCCCCGCCCCGCTCCGCCGTCCTGCGGGCGGCCGGGCTGCGGCACCGGCCCGCACTGCTGACCCTGCTGACGGTGATGGCCGCGATCTCCCTCGGACTGCTGGTCCACGGCTGGTACCTGCACGACGGCCTGGCCCGCACCGGCGCCGCCTCCTGCGACCCGGCCACCGACGCCTGCATGGCCATGTACAAGCAGTTCCTGCGCGAGTACGGCGACGGCCTGCTGGCGCTCGACTCCGTGTTCTACGTCCTCGGCGGGGCCTTCGGGGCCTTCCTCGGAGGCCCGCTGCTGGCACGGGAGTTCGAGCACGGCACGGTGCGTTTCGCCTGGACCCAGGGCGCCGGGCGGACCCGCTGGACGGTGGGAGGCCTGGTCATGGGCGGCGCGGTGCTGGCCGTCGTGGCGGTGCTGTTCGGACTGCTGCTGCGCTGGTGGAGTGGTCCGTTGACGCTCCGGGTCGGGGGGTTCAGCCCGGAGGTCTTCGTGCAGAATCCGCCGGTGCTGGTCGGACGGGTGCTGGTGGCCTTCGGGGCCGCGGTGCTGGCCGGTGCGGTGCTCCGCCGTACGGTGGTCGCGGTGGGGGCCGGCCTGCTGGCCTCGGTCGCGCTGCCGTTCCTCGCCCACTCCGTGCGCGCGCACTACCTGCCTCCGCTGGAGGACGCGGTGCACTCCATGAAGCCCATGGCGCTGGACGACCGCTGGGTGCTGAACGTCTGGTTCTCCGACCCGGCCGGGAAGCGGATCCCGACCGGCGCCTTCTACGACATCGGCGGGGACTTCGCCCACCTCCAGGAGCTGGTGCGCGACGGCGGCTACACCGCGCACGAGGTGTACCAGCCGGCGAGCAGGTTCTGGCCGTTCCAGTTCATCGAGTTCGGCTGGACGCTCCTGCTCGCGGTGGCGCTGTGCGCGGCGGCGGTCTGGTGGGTGCGGCGCCGGGCGTTCTGAGCCCCGGCGGTCAAGATCTCTTGAAGAGGTTCTGTCAAAACCCTTGCGGGAGTGCGGCGTCAGGGCTTTTCCTTTTTCTCGTTAGGAAAGTTTCCTAACCCACGAGGAATCGGAGCGTCCCATGCGCCCTCAGCCCCGTCGTGCCCTCCGCATCGCCCTCGCCGCCGCCCTGGTGGCCGCGCCGCTGACCGTCGCGGCCACCTCGGCGGCCCAGGCCGCCCCGTCGCCGGCCGCCGCCGTCCAGTTCAAGGGGGTCGGGCTGGACGACCCGCACAAGAAGGACATCGCCATGCAGCTGGTGTCCAGCGCGGAGAACTCGTCGCTGGACTGGAAGGCCCAGTACAAGTACATCGAGGACATCAAGGACGGCCGCGGCTACACCGCCGGCATCATCGGCTTCTGCTCCGGTACCGGTGACATGCTGGACCTGGTCCAGCACTACACCGACCTCAAGCCCGGCAACATCCTGGCCAAGTACCTGCCGGCCCTGAAGAAGGTCAACGGCAGCGAATCGCACGCCGGCCTCGGCTCCGCCTTCGAGAAGGACTGGGCCACCGCCGCCAAGGACACCGTCTTCCAACAGGCCCAGAACGACGAGCGCGACCGGGTGTACTTCAACCCCGCCGTCAACCAGGCGAAGAGCGACGGTCTGCGCGCGCTCGGCCAGTTCGCCTACTACGACGCCATCGTCATGCACGGTCCGGGCAACAGCTCGGACAGCTTCGGCGGCATCCGCGCCGCCGCCATGAAGAAGGCCAGGACGCCCGCCCAGGGCGGCGACGAGGCCACCTACCTCAAGGCCTTCCTGGACGCCCGCAAGGTGGTCATGAAGAAGGAGGAGGCGCACTCGGACACCAGCCGGGTCGACACCGAGCAGCTGGTCTTCCTCAACGCCAAGAACTTCGACCTCAACCCGCCGCTGAAGTGGAAGGTCTACGGCGACAGCTACGCCATCAACAGCTGACGCCCCGGCAGGCGAAAGGGCCGGGCCCGGCGGCCGTGAACCGGCCGCCGGGCCCGCCGTCCGTCCCGCCGCGGGTGTCAGGCGCTCGCGGTGTAGTCGTAGAAGCCCCGGCCGGACTTGCGGCCCAGCAGGCCGGCGTCGACCATCCGGGAGAGCAGCGGGGGAGCGGCGTACAGCGGCTCCTTGTACTCGTCGTACATCGACTCGGCGATCGAGACGATGGTGTCCAGGCCGATCAGGTCGCACAGCCGCAGCGGGCCCATCGGGTGGGCGCAGCCGGCCTCCATGCCCTTGTCGATGTCCGAAGCGGTGGCCACGCCCGTCTCGAACATCCGCACCGCGGACAGCAGGTACGGCACGAGCAGCGCGTTGACCACGAAGCCGGCCCGGTCACGGGCGCGGATCGGCTCCTTGCCGAGCACCTGGGAGGCGAACGCCTCGACCCGCTCGGTGGTGGTCGCCGAGGTGGTCAGGGTCGGGATGACCTCGACCAGCTTCTGCACCGGCGCCGGGTTGAAGAAGTGCAGGCCGATCACCTGCTCCGGGCGGCTGGTGGCGGCGGCCAGCTTCACGATCGGGATCGAGGAGGTGTTGGAGGCGAGGATCGCGTCGCGGCGCTCGACCACCCGGTCCAGGGTCTCGAAGATCCGGACCTTGATGTCCTCGCGCTCGGCGACGGCCTCGACCACCAGGTCGCGGTCGGCGAAGTCGGACAGCTCGACGGTGAAGGACAGCCGGGCCAGCGCCTCGTCCCGCTCCTCGGGCGTCAGCTTGCCCCGCTTGACGGCCGTCTCCAGGGAGTTGGTCAGCCGGGTGCGGCCGAACTCCAGCGCCTCACCGCTGGCCTCAGACACCAGGACGTCCAGCCCGGCCCGGGCGAAGACCTCGGCGATTCCCGACCCCATCAGGCCGCAGCCGATCACTCCGACGCGCGCGATGTCACTCACTCAGTTGCCCTTCGACGGTGCTGGGGGTCGCCCAGCCAGCGGGTGGCCCAGCGAGCTGCTGGACAACGGGCCGGTGCGCCGGAATGGGTGCACCGGTCACCGTCCCGACGACGTTACTACTCCGTACCGGCCAGTAGGTCACCCCCTCCCCGGCAGGGTGCCACGGTCGGGAGTCCCCCGAACGAGTGAGGCGGCGACCCCGGACCCGTGTGCCCGGGCCCGGCTCCGCCCGGCGCCCGACAGAATGCCGCAGACGGGGGCCGGGGGCGGAAGAGGACAGGGCCGGGCACGCGAAGGGAGTACGGGGTGTCGACGGGATCGCTCGCAGGACAGGTCGCCCTGATCACCGGGGCCGGCCGGGGCATCGGCCGGGAACTCGCCATCGGCCTGGCCGCCGAGGGGATGTCCGTCGGCCTGGTCGGCCGCACCCACGAGACACTGACCGAGACCCTCAAGGAGTGCGTCAGGCGCGGCTCCCGGGGCGTCGCCGTGACCGCCGACGTCACCCGCCCCGGCTCGGTGCGCGAGGCGGTCCGGCTGGTCGAGCGCGACCTCGGGCCGATCGACCTGCTGGTCAACAACGCCGGCCTGGTCGACCGCGCCGAGGTGCCGCTCTGGGAGACCGACGCCAACCAGTGGTGGCAGGTGATCGAGACCAACCTGCGCGGCCCCTACAACCTGCTGCGCTGCGTGCTCCCCGGCATGGTCGCCCGCCGGCGCGGCCGGGTGATCAACCTCAACTCCGGCTTCGCGCTGCGCCCGGACGGCGACTACACCGCGTACGCCACCTCCAAGGGCGCGCTGCTCCAGCTCTCGGACAACATGGCGGACTCGCTGGCCCGCAACGGCGTCGTCGTCCTGGACATCAGCCCGGGCGCGGTGGCCACCGACATGACCGCCGGGATGCCGATGTTCAAGGGCACCACGGACTGGGGCTCCATCCCGTACATGGTCGCGGTCACCGTGGACGCGGCCCGCGGCCGCTTCGACGGGCTGCACGGGCGCTTCATCCACGCCGGCCGGGACGACCTGGAGGAACTGGTCAACCGGGCCGACGCGATCCGCGCCGCGGACGCCCGCACGCTGCGGCTGCGCCCGTACAAGGACGACGACCCGATGCTCTGACCGGGGCGTTCAGGCGCAGAGCTGGCTGGCGGTCACCGGCTTCAGCCCCGCCTTGGCCAGGCCGTCCAGGATGCCGGGCAGTGCGTCCACCGTGCACTGGTGCCCCATGTGCAGCGCCACCACCGAGCCGCCGCGCACCGAGTTCAGCACCCGGCGCTGCAGCTCGGCGGCCGAGGGGTCGTTGTAGTCGCGCGGATCCACGTCGAAGGACAGCACGTGCTCGTACCCGACCGCCCTGGCCTGCTCGCGCACCATCGGGGTGGCGTACTGCGCGGCGGAGGGGCGGAACCAGCGGCCGATCGAGCCGGTGAGCCGCTGCAGGCACTCGGCGCACTGGGCGATCTCGGCACGCGCCTGGTCGGGCGCCATGGCCGAGATGTTGAGGTGGTTCTGGGTGTGGTTGCCCAGCTCGTGGCCGCCGTCCAGGATCCGCCGGGCCATCTGCGGCTGCTGGTCGAGCCAGCTGCCGACGACCATCACAGTCACCCTGGCGCCGCGCTGCTCGGCGGCCTCCAGCAGGGCGGTGGCCAGCTTCGGGTCGCCGCTGCCGTGGAAGGTGAGCGCCACGTTCCTCCCGGTGCGCGGGCCGTACGCGACCTCGGCCGGGGTGCCGGGCGCGAGCGGCGGCAGCACGGGCGGGGCCGGCGGGGCGGAGGGCTGGGCGGCGGCCGCGGCGGCGGTCGGCCCACCGTCGGGCCCGGGCTCCGCCGGGGCGGTGGGCGCGGGGGAGGCCGGGCCCTCCGCGCCGTTCCAGGCCGGGTCGGTGGTGTGCTGCGGGTCCACGGTCCCGGGGTGCGCGGCGAATGCCCCCGGGTCGGCCCGGCGGAGCGTTCCGGTGCCGCAGGCGGTGAGCAGGCCGCCGGTGGCGGCGAGGGCGGCGATCCGGGCGGTGGCGCGCAGTACGGTGCGGCGGTCGGCAGTCATCGGCAGCCAGCATAGAGAGGACGGCTCCGGCGGGCGATCCGACCCGACCGGGCCCGCACCGGCTTTGACGTGCACACACTCTGTGATCGGGTGTTGCGTAAACCTGAACTCCCGCTGTTTCCGCGGCGTGTCCTTGGATACGATCACCGCACACCGCGAGTTGACCGGCGGTGGCCAAACTCTTCCGGCATTGCGCATTGGGGGCGGACAGGATGTACGAGGACGGCGCGGCGACCGGCCGGAGCACGGACACCGAGTGGGACTGGGCCAGAGCCGAGGACTGGCAGCCCCCGAGCGAGCTGGACACCGGCGTCCCGCACACCGCCCGGATGTACGACTACTACCTCGGCGGCAAGGACAACTTCGAGGCCGACCGCAAGGCCGCCCAGGCCGCGATATCCGCCTACCCCGCGCTGCCGCTGCTGGCCCGCACCAACCGGCAGTTCCTCGGCCGCGCCGTGGAGCTCGTCGCGAGCCGGGGCGTGCGCCAGTTCGTCGACATCGGCACCGGCATCCCGGCGGTCGGCTCCACCAACGAGGTCGCCCAGCGGGTCGCCCCGGACGCCCGGGTGGTGTACGTGGACAACGACCCGATCGTCGCCACCCACGCCCGCGCCCTGCTGGCCGGCCACCCCACCGGGCACACCTCGGTGATCGAGGCCGACCTGCGCGACCCGGCCGCGATCCTCGGCCACCCCGCGCTGGCCGGCGCCGTCGACCTCTCCCGGCCGGTCGCGCTGATGCTGGTCGCCGTGCTGCACTTCATCCGCGACGAGGAGGGTGCGCAGCAGATCGTCCGCACCCTGCGCGACGCGCTCGCCCCGGGCAGCGCGCTGATCCTCTCCCACGGCAGCCCCGACTTCGCCTCCCGCGAGAGCGCCTCCGAGGGCACCCGCATCTACCGCAGCGCCAGCGCCCCGCTCGTGCTGCGCCCGCGGTCCGGCGTCGAACCCTTCTTCGGCGACTTCGAGTTCGCCGGCCCCGGGCTCGTCCAGCTCCCGCTCTGGCGCCCCGTCGCGGGCCACGTGCCCACCTCCGAACTCCCCGAGGGCTGGCAGGACGTCTCGGCGTACGCCGGTGTCGCCTTCAAGAAGTAGCCCCGAGCGTCCGTCGGGGTCCGGTCCCGGCGCCTCCCTCCTGCGCCGGGACCGGACCGTCGAAGCCTGGGAATCACCACTGACAGTCCCTCGCCGCCGCGGGTACCCTGCGGCGTGACCACCACCGACCTGCCCCCGCTGCCCCCCGGCGTCGCCGAACTGCTGCGGGCCGTCGACGCCCCGCCCCGCCTGGTCGCCCACCTCGCCCTGGTGCACGAGGTGGCCGGGGAGATCGTCGGCTTCTGCGCCCGCGCGGGCCTGGCCTTCGACCACGAGGCCGTCCTGTACGGCGCCGCCACCCACGACATCGGCAAGACCGTCCACCCCGAGGAGCTCTCCGCCCCCGGCTCCCTGCACGAGCCCGCCGGGTACGCCCTGCTGCTCGCCCGCGGCGTCCCCGAGCACCTCGCCCGCTTCGCCCGCGGCCACGCGAGCTGGGACGGACCCGGCGTCACCGTCGAGTCTCTGCTGGTCAGCCTGGCCGACAAGGCCTGGAAGAACAAGCGGGTCCCGGACCTGGAGGACCTGGTGGTCGAGCGCCTCGCCGCCGCCGGCGGGCAGGAACGCTGGGAAGCCTTCCTCGCCCTGGACGACCTGCTCACCCGGATCGGCGAGGACGCCCCGCGGCGGCTCGCCGTCCAGGCCGCCCACCCGGTGCGGACCGGGTGAAAATCGGCGCGACACGACGGGCGGGCCGGTGTTAGCTTCCGCGACATGGAACCCCTGAGCGAGAACGAGATCCGCGCGTCCTTCGTCAACTGCTCCAAGGGCGAGGCCCGCCGGCTCAACCTGCCCCGGGGCCTGGCGGAGCTGCCCTGGGAGCACCTGGACTTCCTCGGCTGGCGGGACCAGGGCGCGCCCGACCGGGCGTACCTGGTGGCGCCGTACCAGGGCGAGCCGGTCGGCCTGACGCTGCGCTCGCCGGTGATCCGGCGCAGCCTGACCAAGACCAACGTGTGCTCGCTGTGCATCACCGCGCACGCCGGGTCCGGGGTCGCGCTGCTCGCCGCCCGCCGGGCCGGGGCGGCCGGGCGCGAGGGCAACACGGTCGGCACCTACATCTGCGCCGACCTCGCCTGCTCCCTCTACGTGCGCGGGCTGAAGAAGTCCACCCTGGTCACCCGGCCCGACGAGTCGCTGCCGCTGGAGCTGCAGATCGACCGGACGGTGGGCAACCTCGGCGGCTTCCTCGCCAAGGTGCTCGCCACCGCTGCCGTGTAACGGCTCCGGGCCTGTCCGTGCCCGCACCTCTCCGTGCCCGCGGGGCTCGGCGCCCGTACGGTTCGCTGCCCGCGCTGCTCAGGTCCCGCGCAGCTGGTCCAGCTCGCGGCGCTCCCGCTTGGTCGGCCGCCCGGCCCCCCGGTCCCGCGTCCCGGCCGCCGCGACGAACTCGCGCGGCGGCCGCGGCGGGCTGTTGTCGACCAGGCACTGCGCCGCGACCTCGGCGCCGACCCGCTTGCGGATCAGCTTCTGCACCACCACGACCCGTTCGTGGCCCTCCTCGCGGACCCGCACCTCGTCCCCGGGCTTCAGCGCCTGGGCCGGCTTGGCCCGCTCGCCGTTCACCTTGACGTGCCCGGCCCGGCAGGCGGCCGCGGCCAGCGCCCGCGTCTTGACCAGCCGGACCGACCAGATCCAGCTGTCCACCCGCACACTTCCCTCGTGTTCAGCCATTCCCGGAGCCTACCCAAGGCCGGCCGCCGGTCAGCCCCGGGCGGCGCCCGGCGCCTCCTGGACCGCCCAGCCGTTCCCGTCCGGGTCGTTGAAGAACACGAAGTTGTTCCATGCCTCGCCGTGCCCGTCCGCGCGGCCCCCCGCCACGAAGTGCTGGACCGGGCTGACCGCCACGCCCCGCGCCGCCAGTTCGGCGTGCGCCTTCTCGATGTCCGGCACCACCAGCTGGAGCCCCTTGACCGATCCGGGCGGAGAGTCGATCACCCCCTTGCCCACCACGATGGAGCAGGACGAGCCGGGGGGCGTCAGCTGGACGACCCGGATCCCGTCCCGCAGCAGGGTGTCGTGGTCGACGGTGAACCCGGCCTGCTCCTCGTAGAAGAGCTTCGAGCGGTCCACGTCCGACACCGGGACCACCACGACTTCGAGTTTCCACTCCATCGCCCTCACCCCTCTCGGTCGGGCTCTTCCAGTATCCGTCCGTAATCGCTCCCGGGGGCCGTCGGATAGCCTGAGAACACGATGAATCCCCAGACCACGCCCGCCGCGACCCCGCCGGACACCGCTTTGGCCACCCCGTGGGGCGCCTTCGAGTTCACCCGTTTCCCCGTGGACCCGCGCGAGCGGCTGCGGGCCTGGGACGCCGCCGACGAGTACCTGCTGCGCCACCTGGCGGGCGAGGCCGACAGCGCGGCCGGCGCCGCGACGGAGCTGGCCGGCCGCACGGTCGCCGTCCTCGGCGACCGCTGGGGCGCGCTGACCACCGCGCTCGCCGAGTACCGGCCGGTCCAGATCACCGACTCCCACCTCGGCCGGCAGGCCACCCTGGTCAATCTGGCCCGGGCCGGCGCCGCCGTCGACGAGACCCGGCTGCTCACCACCCGGGACGCCCCGCCGGAGCGGATCGACGTGCTGCTGGTGCGCGTTCCCAAGAGCCTGGCCCTGCTGGAGGACCAGCTGCACCGGCTCGCCCCCGCGCTCCACGAGGGCACCGTGGTGATCGGCTCCGGCATGGTCACCGAGATCCACACCTCCACGCTCCAGCTCTTCGAGCGGATCCTCGGGCCGACCCGCACCTCACTGGCCGTGCGCAAGGCCCGGCTGATCCTCTGCACCCCGGACCGGGCGCTCGACGCCGGTCCCAACCCGTGGCCGCACCGCTACGCGCTGCCGTCGGACATCGGTGCCGCCTCCGGCCGTACGGTCGTCAACCACGCGGGCACCTTCTGCGCCGACCGGCTGGACATCGGCACCCGCTTCTTCCTGGCCCACCTGCCCGTCCCCGCCCCCGGCGCCCGGGTGGTGGACCTCGGCTGCGGCAACGGAGTGGTCGGTACGGCCGCCGCGCTGGCCGGGCCCGGCGCGGAGCTGGTCTTCGTGGACGAGTCGCACCAGGCGGTGGCCTCCGCCGAGGAGACCTTCCGCACCAACCTGGGCCCGGACGCCCCGGCCGGGTTCCTGGCCGCCGACGCCCTGGCTCCGGACGTGGTCGCCGCCGGCTCGGTGGACCTGGTGCTCAACAACCCGCCGTTCCACTCCCACCAGGCCACCACCGACGCCACCGCCTGGCGGATGTTCACCGGTGCCAAGCGGGCGCTGCGGCCCGGCGGGGAACTCTGGGTGGTCGGCAATCGCCACCTCGGTTACCACGTCAAGCTGCGCCGCCTCTTCGGCAACTGCCAACTCGTCGCCGGTAACCCCAAGTTCGTGGTGCTGCGGGCCGTCAAGCGCTGACCGGGCCGCCCCGCCCCGGCGGGGTCCGGCACGCACTCCTTGCATGAATTTTCCGCCACGCGTATATTCATGCCACGACTAAGGAGGAACGCCATGGCATTGCGAGTCGCCGTCGCCGGCGCGAGCGGATATGCGGGCGGCGAGGTGCTGCGCCTGCTGCTCGGCCACCCGGAGATCGAGATCGGGGCGCTGACCGGCGGCTCGAACGCGGGCACCAGGCTGGGCGCGCTCCAGCCGCATCTCCTCCCGCTCGCCGACCGCGTCCTGGAGGCCACCACCCCCGAGGTGCTGGCCGACCACGACGTGGTGTTCCTGGCGCTGCCGCACGGCCAGTCCGCCGCCGTCGCCGAGGAGCTCGGCCCGAACGTCCTGGTGATCGACTGCGGCGCCGACTTCCGGCTCAGGGCCGCCGCCGACTGGGAGCAGTTCTACGGCTCCGCGCACGCCGGCACCTGGCCCTACGGCCTGCCCGAACTCCCCGGCCACCGCGCCGCGTTGAAGGGCAGCAACCGGATCGCCGTGCCCGGCTGCTACCCGACGGCCGTCTCCCTGGCGCTGTTCCCCGCCTACGCCGCGCGGCTCGCCGAGCCGGAGGCCGTGGTGGTCGCCGCCTCCGGCACCTCCGGCGCCGGCAAGGCCGCCAAGCCGCACCTGCTGGGCAGTGAGGTGATGGGCAGCGTCAGCCCGTACGGCGTCGGCGGCGTCCACCGGCACACCCCGGAGATGGCGCAGAACCTCACCCCGCTCGCGGGCGAGCCGGTCTCCGTCTCCTTCACCCCCACCCTCGTCCCGATGCCGCGCGGCATCCTCGCCACCTGCTCGGCCAAGGCCCGGCCGGGAGTGACGGCGCAGAGCCTGCGCGCCGCCTACACCGAGGCGTTCGCGGACGAGCCCTTCGTCCACCTGCTGCCCGAGGGGCAGTGGCCGCAGACCAGCAGCGTCTACGGCGCCAACACCGCCCTGGTCCAGGTCGCCCTGGACGCCGCCGCCGGGCGGATCATCGCGATCAGCGCGATCGACAACCTGGTCAAGGGCACCGCCGGCGGCGCGGTGCAGAGCATGAACATCGCCCTCGGCCTGCCCGAGGAGCTCGGCCTTCCCGTGAACGGAGTCGCACCGTGAGCACGACCACCAACGTCGGAGTGACCGCAGCCAAGGGCTTCCGCGCCGCCGGCGTGACCGCCGGCATCAAGGCCTCCGGCACTCCCGACCTCGCCCTGGTGGTCAACGACGGCCCCTCGCTCGCGGCCGCCGGCGTCTTCACCGCCAACCGGGTCAAGGCCGCGCCGGTGCTCTGGTCCGAGCAGGTCCTCAAGGGCGGCCGGGTCTCCGCGGTCGTCCTCAACTCCGGTGGCGCCAACGCCTGCACCGGCCCGCTCGGCTTCCAGGACACCCACGCCACCGCGGAGAAGGTCGCCGCGGAGCTGGGCCTCGGCGCGGGCGAGGTCGCCGTCGCCTCCACCGGCCTGATCGGGGTACGGCTGCCGATGGACATCCTGCTGCCCGGGGTCGCCCTGGCCGCCGGCGAGCTTGGCGAGGCCGGCGGCGAGGCCGCCGCGATCGCCATCAAGACCACCGACACGGTGCACAAGACCGCCCAGTACACCAGCCCGGCCGGCTGGACGGTCGGCGGCATGGCCAAGGGCGCGGGCATGCTCGCCCCGAGCCTCGCCACCATGCTGGTCGTCCTCACCACCGACGCCGACCTGGACAGCGCCGCCCTGGACGAAGCGCTGCGCGGCGCAACCCGCACCACCTTCGACCGGATCGACTCCGACGGCTGCATGTCGACCAACGACACCGTGCTGCTGCTGGCCTCCGCCGCCTCCGGCACCACCCCGGAGCGGGCCGAGTTCGCCGAGGCCGTCCGCACGGTCAGCGCCGACCTGGCCCGTCAGCTGATCGGCGACGCGGAGGGCGCGAGCAAGGAGATCCGGATCGACGTCACCGGCGCCGCCACCGAGGACGAGGCGGTCGAGGTCGCCCGGACGATCAGCCGCAACAACCTGCTCAAGTGCGCCATCCACGGCGAGGACCCCAACTGGGGCCGGGTGCTGGCCGCGATCGGCACCACCTCCGCCGCCTTCGACCCGAACGAGCTGGACGTCGCCATCAACGGCGTCTGGGTCTGCAGGGCCGGCGGCGTGGGCGAGGACCGCGACCTGGTGGACATGAAGGGCCGCGAGGTCGTCATCACCGCGAACCTCAACGCCGGTACGGCGGGCGCCACGCTGTGGACCAACGACCTGACGGCCGACTACGTTCACGAGAACAGCGCCTACTCGACCTGATCCGCGTCACTTCGTCCGCGACACCCTGAGCCGCGACACCCTGAGCCGCGGCAGCCCGAGCCGCGGCACCTGATCCGCGACATCCTCCCCCAGCCCGCGGCCGGGGGGACCCCCATCGACGAGGGAATTCCGTGCAGATCGCACCCAAGGGCGAACAGGCCCGCAACAACACCGCGTTGCCCAAGGCCATGACGCTGATCGAGGCGCTGCCGTGGCTGGAGCGCTTCCACGGCAAGACCGTCGTGATCAAGTTCGGTGGCAACGCGATGGTGGACGAGAGCCTCAAGGCCGCCTTCGCCCAGGACGTCGTCTTCCTGCGCTACGCCGGTCTGCACCCGGTCGTGGTGCACGGCGGCGGCCCCCAGATCAGCGCCCAACTCGACCGGCTGGGCCTGGAGTCGAGCTTCACCAACGGCCTGCGGGTCACCACCCCGGAGACCATGGACGTGGTCCGGATGGTGCTCGCCGGCCAGGTGCAGCGCGAGCTGGTCGGTCTGCTCAACGGGCACGGCCCGTTCGCGGTCGGCATGACCGGCGAGGACGCCCACACCATGACGGCGGTCAAGCGCTACGCGGTGGTGGACGGTGAGCAGGTCGACATCGGCCTGGTCGGCGACATCGTCAACATCGAGTCCGGCGCGGTGAAGGCGATGATCGCCGACGGCCGCATCCCGGTCATCTCCTCGATCGCCCGCGGTACCGACGGCCACGTCTACAACATCAACGCCGACACCGCCGCCTCCGCCCTCGCGGTCGCGCTGGGCGCCGAGATGCTCGTCGTCCTCACCGACGTCGAGGGCCTCTACAAGGACTGGCCGAACTCGGACGACGTGATCAGCCAGCTCACCGCGAGCGAGCTGGAGGAGCTGCTGCCCGACCTGGCCAGCGGCATGCTCCCCAAGATGGAGGGCTGCCTGCGCGCCGTCCGCTCCGGCGTGGGCACCGCCCGCGTGCTGGACGGCCGGGTCCAGCACAGCCTGCTGCTGGAGATCTTCACCGACGAGGGCATCGGCACGATGGTCGTGCCGGACGACGAAGCGACCGTGACCGGGGGACTGGCATGACCGGCGGGACCGACATGACCGACGTGACCGACGTGACGCACAACGAGCAGCTCGCCCAACGGTGGCAGCACTCCTTCACCGACAACTACGGCACCCCCCGCATCCCGCTGGTGCGCGGCGAGGGCAGCAAGCTCTGGGACGCCGACGGCAAGGAGTACACCGACCTGCTCGGCGGCATCGCCGTCAACGCCCTCGGCACCGCCCACCCGGCCGTCGTCGAGGCCGTGAGCCGGCAGATCGCCACCCTCGGCCACGTCTCCAACCTCTTCATGGCCGAACCCACCATCGCCCTCGCCGAGCGGCTGCTGGAGCTGGACGGCCGCCAGGGCGGCCGGGTGTTCTTCTGCAACTCCGGCGCCGAGGCCAACGAGGCCGCCTTCAAGATCAGCCGGCGGACCGGCCGCACCCACCTGGTCGCCCTCCAGGGCGCGTTCCACGGCCGCACCATGGGTGCCCTCGCGCTCACCGGCCAGCCCGCCAAGCAGGACCCGTTCCGGCCGCTGCCCGGCGACGTCACCCACGTCCCGTTCGGCGACGTCGAGGCGCTGCGCGCGGCCGTCACCACCGGGACCGCCGCCGTCTTCCTGGAGCCGATCCAGGGCGAGAACGGCGCTGTCCCGCTGCCCGAGGGCTACCTGCGGGCGGCGCGCGAGATCACCCGGGCCACCGGCACCCTGCTGGTCCTGGACGAGATCCAGACCGGTGTCGGCCGAACCGGCCACTGGTTCGCCCACCAGGCGTACGAGGGCGTGGAGCCGGACGTGGTCACCCTGGCCAAGGCGCTTGGCGGCGGTCTGCCGATGGGCGCGGTGCTCGCCTTCGGGCCGGCCGCCGAACTACTCACCCCGGGCCAGCACGGCACCACCTTCGGCGGCAACCCGGTGGCCGCCGCGGCCGGGCTCGCGGTGCTGGACACCATCGAGTCCGAGGGCCTGCTGGAGCACACCCGGAAGCTGAGCGAGCGGCTGCGGCACGGAATCGAGGCGCTCGGCGACCCGCTGGTCTCGCACGTGCGCGGGGCGGGCCTGCTGCTCGGCATCGTGCTCACCGAGCCGGTCTCGGCGCGGGTCCAGGCCGCCGCGCAGGAGGCGGGCTACCTGGTCAACGCGGCCGTTCCGGACGCCGTCCGGCTGGCCCCGCCGCTGGTGCTGACCGAGCGGGAGGCGGACGCCTTCCTGGCCGCGCTGCCGGGCATCCTCCGGACGGTGCGCGAGAGCGCCCCGGCCGATGCGAGTTGACCGTCGTCCGGGAGAATAATCACATGACCGCTTCCCGCTCCGGTTCGTCCGCCGCCGGCCCGACGCCGCAGGTCCCGCAGACCCGCACCGCGCGCCACCGGCGGATCGTGGACCTGCTCACCCGCCAGCCCGTGCGTTCGCAGAGCCAGCTCGCCAAGCTGCTCGCCGACGATGGACTCGTGGTGACCCAGGCCACCCTCTCCCGGGACCTGGACGAGCTGGGCGCGGTCAAGATCCGCAACCGGGACGGCGCGCTGATCTACGCCGTCCCGGCCGAGGGCGGCGACCGCACGCCGCGCGCGCCGATGGGGGAGTCGGCCAGCGAGGGCCGGATGGCCCGGCTGGCCGGCGAACTCATGGTCTCCGCGACGGCCTCCGGCAACCTGGTGGTGCTGCGCACCCCGCCGGGCGCCGCCCAGTTCCTGGCCTCGGCGATCGACCAGGCCGAGGTCTTCGAGATCATCGGCACCATCGCCGGCGACGACACCGTGCTGCTGATCAGCCGCGACCCGGCCGGCGGCCAGGCGCTCGCCGACCACCTCATGCAACTCGCCCAGGCGAAGGCGCAGTAGCGCCGCGCGGCGCCTGACCTCGACGAACCCCGGCCGACGGAGAGCCCTCCGGCCGGGGTTTTGTGTTTCATACGGCATCGTGCATACTTATGCCGTCCACTGCACATGCATGAAGGAGTCACGCGATGACCGCCGAGCAGCCCTCCGACGTCCGCCTCTGGGGCGCGCGCTTCGCCGACGGCCCGTCCGAGGCGCTCGCCCGGCTCTCGGCCTCGGTCCACTTCGACTGGCGCCTCGCGCCGTACGACATCGCCGGCTCCAAGGCCCATGCCCGGGTCCTGCACAAGGCCGACCTGCTCTCCGACGAGGAGCTGGCCGGCATGCTGGACGGCCTGGACCGGCTGCTGGCCGACGTCCGGGCGGGCACCTTCACCGGCACCGTCGCCGACGAGGACGTGCACACCGCCCTGGAGCGCGGCCTGCTGGAGCTCCTCGGCCCCGACCTCGGCGGCAAGCTGCGGGCCGGACGCTCGCGCAACGACCAGATCGCCACCCTGTTCCGGATGTACCTGCGGGACCACGCGAAGACCATCGGCAGCCTGCTGCTCGACCTCCAGCAGGCCCTCGTCGGCCTCGCCGAGGCGCACCCGGACACCGCGATGCCGGGCCGCACCCACCTCCAGCACGCCCAGCCGGTGCTCTTCGCCCACCACGTCCTCGCGCACGTGCAGGCCCTCGGCCGGGATGCCGAGCGGCTGCGCCAGTGGGACGCCCGCACCGCCGTCTCGCCGTACGGCTCCGGCGCGCTGGCCGGCTCCTCGCTCGGCCTCGACCCGCAGGCCGTCGCCGCCGAGCTCGGCTTCGAGGGCGGCTCGGTCGGCAATTCCATCGACGGCACCGCCTCGCGCGACTTCGTCGCCGAGTTCGCCTTCGTGACCGCGATGGTCGGCGTCAACCTCTCCCGGATCGCGGAGGAGGTGATCATCTGGAACACCAAGGAGTTCGGCTTCATCACGCTGCACGACGCCTTCTCCACCGGCTCCTCGATCATGCCGCAGAAGAAGAACCCGGACATCGCCGAGCTCGCCCGCGGCAAGTCCGGCCGGCTGATCGGCAACCTGACCGGCCTGCTGGCCACCCTCAAGGCGCTGCCGCTCGCCTACAACCGGGACCTCCAGGAGGACAAGGAGCCGGTCTTCGACTCCTGCGACACGCTGGAGGTGCTGCTGCCCGCGTTCACCGGGATGATGGCCACCCTCACCGTGCACCGGGAGCGGCTGGAGGAGCTGGCCCCGGCCGGCTTCTCGCTCGCCACCGACATCGCCGAGTGGCTGGTCAAGCAGGGCGTGCCGTTCCGGGTCGCGCACGAGGTGGCCGGCGCCTGCGTCAAGGTCTGCGAGGCCGAGGGCATCGAACTGTCCGACCTGACGGACGGGCAGTTCGCCGCGATCTCGGAGCACCTGACGCCCGAGGTGCGCTCGGTGCTCAGCGTCCACGGCGCCATCGCCTCCCGCGACGGGCGCGGCGGAACGGCCCCCTCTGCGGTCGCGGTCCAGCTCGCAGAGGTGAAGGCGGACCTGGCGCGGCAGCAGGAGTGGGTCCAGGGCTGACCCCGCGCGGGCGGCCGGTCCGCCGACGGAGGGGGCGACCCCCGGCGCGGTCGGGATCGATGCCCGGGCGCGACGGGATCGACCCCCGGTGCGACAGGGGAGGGGCGCGGCGGTTCGACCGGCGCGCCCCTCCCCTGTCCGTGCCCCGGCCCGGGCGTAACCGGCCCCGCCCCGGGCCGTCATGCACGGTGTGTGCACTCCCCTCCGACCCGCCCCCTCCGCCGAGGACGTCTACCTCGCCGAAGCCCGCCGCCGCGCGGTCCGCGAGACCGTCGCCGCCCTGCCCGGCCGCTGTCCGCAGCTGATCGCCGCGCTCGCCGAGGACCCGCCGCCCACGTACCGTGAGCTCTCCGAGCGGCTCGGCATGCCGCGCGGCTCGATCGGCCCCACCCGCTCGCGCTGCCTGGCCTGCCTGCGGATGCTGCTCCACGCGGAGCGCTACCCCTGAGCGCGGGCCCGTGCGACCGGGCGGAACCCGTGCGGCACGGGAGGTGACCCTGCTCACGTCCGCCCCCGCGAAGGTTGAGCGGAGCTGACACCCGGGTAGAGCGCTGGCGAACGCAGCTCTTGACGGTGGTGCGATCGCTCGGATACTGAGCGTGAGCGCGCCACCCTCTGCGCGCCGGGCACGACGACTGGGGAGGCCCCTCCACATGGGCATGAGCGTGATCATCTCGGCTGCGGAGGCCGAGGACGCGGAGCAGATCCTCAAGCTCCAGTACCTCGGCTACCAGCCCGAGGCCGAGCTGTACGGCGACTGGGCGATCGAGCCCCTGACGCAGAGCCTGGAGAGCCTGCGCGCCGAACTGTCCGAGGACCACTTCCTGGTCGCCCGACTGGGCGACGAGGTGGTCGGCACCGTCCGCGGCCGCGTCGGCGACGACGGCGTCGCCCGGATAGGGCGCCTGGTCGTCCACCCGCGGATGCAGCGCCACGGCCTCGGCGGCCGCCTGCTGGACGCGCTGGAGCGCCGCATGGCCCAGGAGGGCCCGGTGAGCGCCTACCGGCTGTCCACCGGCCACCGCAGCCTCGGCAACCTGCGGCTGTACGCTCGGCAGGGGTACCGCCAGACCGGGGTCGAGCAGATCACCAGCCGGCTGAGCTACGTGCACCTGGAGAAGGCCGCCGCGACGCCGCTCGCGGCGACGGCCTGATCCCGCCGCCCCGCGCACGTTTTCCGGCGCCGCCACCATCCGGACCACCGGTGGCGGCGCCGAGCCGTATCCATGCAGGCCACAGGGGTATGTGTCCGCATTGCGGACAGCTCCGCCAAACAATTGGGCGGAATTCGACCCATCTGTTTTACTGGCTCACATGACTGCGACGACGAACTGGACCCCCACCGGCACCCTGCCGGCAGGTGAGCGTGCCATGTGTCGTCGAATGTGTCACTGCTGAGGGCCACCGCCCCCGGCGCCCCGCTGAGGGCGCCTCCCCCTCGCGCCCCGAAGCGAGACTCCGGCAGCGCTCCCGCCCGTGCGAGCGCGCCCCTCCTCCCGGACCCCTTCCCCCGTCGTGCCCGCATCCGCGCGGGTGCCGTTGACCTGTTAGGGCCACGCCGTCGCGCGGCCCCGGCGTCCAACGGCCACGATCGAGGGACGCCAGGTCCGGACCCTCCTGGCGCAGCGCCGTGAGGTCGCCCCGCCGACCGCAAGCAGGTCGGGCGGTCGACCCGCGCCGCCCGCCCCCGACCCACGGAAAGCCGCTGTGATCACCACCACGGACCTGACGAAGGTCTACCGTTCCCGAGGCCGCGAGGTGACCGCCCTCGCCGGTGTCGACCTGCACGTCCGCCCGGGCGAGGTCTACGGAGTCGTCGGCACCAGCGGTGCCGGCAAGTCCACCCTCATCCGCTGCGTGAACATGCTGGAGCGCCCGTCCTCCGGCACGGTCACCGTGGACGGGGTCGAGCTGACCGCGCTGGCCGGCGGCGAGAACCGGGCCGGCAAGGAGCTGCGCGAGGCCCGCCGCCGGATCGGCATGGTCTTCCAGCACTTCAACCTGCTCTCCTCGCGGACGGTGCAGCAGAACGTCGAGCTCCCGCTGGAGATCATCGGCCTGGACCGCACCGAGCGCCGCCGCAAGGCCGCCGAGCTGCTCGACCTGGTCGGCCTGGGCGACAAGGCCCGCAGCTACCCCAACCAGCTCTCCGGCGGCCAGAAGCAGCGCGTCGGCATCGCCCGGGCGCTGGCCGGCGACCCCAAGGTGCTGCTCTCCGACGAGGCCACCTCGGCGCTCGACCCGGAGACCACCCGGTCGATCCTCAAGCTGCTGCGCGAGCTCAACCAGCAGCTGGGCCTCACCGTCCTGCTGATCACCCACGAGATGGACGTCATCAAGTCCGTCTGCGACTCCGCCGCCCTGATGCGCGGCGGCCGGGTGGTCGAGTCCGGCGAGCTCACCGACCTGCTCGCCAGGCCCGGCTCCGAGCTGGCCCGCGAACTGTTCCCGCTCAGCGAGTTCGGCACCGGCCACCCCGGCTCCACCGTGCTGGAGATCACCTTCCAGGGCGACAGCTCGGCCCAGCCCTTCGTCTCCCAGCTCGCCCGCACCTACCAGATCGACATCAACATCCTCGGCGCCGCGGTGGAGACCATCGCCGGCCGGATGGTCGGCCGGATGCGGGTCGAGCTGACCGGCGGCCACCAGGACAACGTGGTGCCGATCGGCTACCTGCGCGAGCAGGGCCTGCAGGTGGACGTGATCGGTGCGACGGACGGAGCGGTGGCATGACCTGGGACGAGATGTGGGCCCTGATGGGGCCCGCCACGCAGGAGACCTTCCAGATGGTCGGGGTGTCCGCGGTCGTCACCGTCCTGCTCGGCCTGCCGCTGGGCGTGCTGCTGGTGCTCACCGACAAGGGCGGCCTGCTGGCCAACCGGGCCGTCAACAAGAGCATCGGCTTCGTCGTGAACCTCGCCCGGTCAGTGCCGTTCATCATCCTGATGATCGCGCTGATCTCCTTCACCCGCTGGCTGGTCGGCACCTCCATCGGCTGGCAGGCGGCGACCGTGCCGCTGACCATCGGCGCCATCCCGTTCTTCGCCCGCCTGGTCGAGACCTCCGTCCGCGAGGTCGACCGGGGCCTGGTCGAGGCGGTCCAGTCGATGGGCGGCAGCACCTGGACGATCGTCCGCAAGACCCTGCTGCCCGAGGCCCTGCCCGGCATCGTGGCCTCGGTCACCACCACGGTCATCACCCTGATCAGCTACTCCGCGATGGCCGGCACGGTCGGCGGCGGCGGCCTCGGCACCCTCGCCGTCAACTACGGCTACCAGCGCTTCGAGACCACCTTCATGTGGGTCATCGTGGCCGAGCTGGTGATCATCGTCACCGCCGTCCAGCTGATCGGCGACTTCGTCGTCCAGCGGCTCTCCCACCGCGGGCGCACCGGCGGCCGGACCCGGCTGCTCGGCCGCTCCCGGACGACGCCCGACGAGGACCTCGTCGCCTCCTAGACCTCCCCCGTCCGACCCCGGGCGCGGCTCCCCGTTCCACGCAGAAAGGCACTTTTCGTGCGCAACGTTCTGAAGTTCACCAGCATCCTCGCCACCGCCGGCGTCGCCCTCTCGCTCGCCGCCTGCGGCAGCTCCGGGTCCTCCTCCTCGTCGGACGCGAACGCGCCGCTCAAGGTCGTGGCCAGCCCCACCCCGCACGGTCAGATCCTGAAGTTCGTCAAGGACAACCTCGCGGAGAAGGCGGGCCTCAAGCTCGACATCAAGGAGGTCACCGACTACGTGACCCCCAACACGGCGGTGCAGGACGGTTCGGCCGACGCCAACTACTTCCAGCACGTCCCGTACCTGGAGGACTTCAACAAGAAGCGCGGCACCGACATCGTGTCGGTCGAGCCCGTGCACCTGGAGCCGCTGGGCGTCTACTCCAAGAAGGTCAAGGCGATCGCCGACCTGCCGGACGGCGCCACCATCGGTCTGCCGAACGACGCCACCAACGAGGGCCGCGCGCTCAAGCTGCTCGCCGACAACAAGCTGATCACCCTCAAGGACGGCGTCACCACCGCCGCCACCCCGGCGGACGTGACCGGCAACCCGAAGAACTTCAAGTGGAAGGAGCTGGAGGCCGCCCAGCTGCCCCGCTCCGTCGCCGACCTCGACGCCGCCGTCATCAACGGCAACTACGCGATCGACTCCGGCCTGAAGCCGGCCACCGACGCCCTGGTGCTGGAGAAGGCCGAGGGCAACCCGTACGCCAACATCCTGGCCGTCAAGAAGGGCAAGGAGAACGACCCGCGGGTCAAGAAGCTGGCCGAGCTGCTGCACTCCGACGAGGTCAAGAAGTACATCAACGACACCTTCCAGGGTTCGGTCGTCCCGGCCTTCTGAGCCGCGGTCCGCTCGACACCCTGATCCCGACCGGGCCCCCGCCGCACCTCGGCGGGGGCCCGGTCGGGCAGTATGCGGCAGGGACACTCCGGCCGACCGCGTTCTGACGTACCGTCGTGCGGGCAGCGCACCGCGTGGCACCCGGGGCACGACGGAGGCGTACGGTGTTGTGTTCACGACCCGGCGAGGAGAGACGGCATGGCAGCGAGCTTCCCCGAGACCGCCATCAGCACCGAACGGCTGCTGCTTCGGCCCCTGGCGGAGGACGACGCCCCCGGGCTGGCCACCATGATGGCCGACGACCTCGTCCTCGCCTGGACGGACCTGCCGCACCCCTTCACCGAGGAGTACGCGGCCGAGCTCGCCCGCACCCTCGCCCCCGCCCATCGGGCCGCCGGGCGCGGCATCGTCTTCGCCGTCACCGAGAACCTGACCCAGCGCCTGGTCGGCCTGGTCGAGCTGCGCAACACCGACTGGCGGCTGCGCAGCACCGAGATCTCCTACGTCACCGCCGTCTGGGCGCGCGGCGAGGGCTACGCCCCGGAGGCCGTCCTCGGCGTCGCCCAGTGGCTGTTCGAGGACCGCGGCTTCCTGCGCCTGGAGCTGCGCACCGCCGCCGGGAACACCGCCGCCCAGCAGGTCGCCCAGAAGATCGGCGGCATCAGCGAGGGCGTGCTGCGCAGCGCCTGGATAGTCCGGGGAGAGTCCGGCGAGGCGGTGCCGGAGGCATCTCCCGGCGGCCGGACCGGGGGAGAGAGCCGCAGCGACCTCATTCTGTGGAGCCTGCTCCCGGAGGACCTGGAGTCGCCCGAGCCGCTCCGCGGGGGCTGGCACGGCGACCAGCGCTACGTGCTCCGCGACTGAGCCCCGAAGCCCCTGACCCGGCGTGGACATGTGTGCGAGATGTCGGGGTCCGGGGTACCGCACCCGGTAGCCTCTGGACCGGCACCGCACGACGGCGGATCGAGTGGCGCACCGAGGCGAGGGAGAACGGCCGCAGATGGCTGACCGGATCACGGTCATCGGGTGGGACGGCACACCGCTGACCGAGGCCGCCGGCGCGGCCCTGGCCGCGGCGACCCTGGTGGCGGGAGCCCCCTACCAACTGAACGCCCTCCCGGTGCCGGAGGCCGCTGAGCGGATCACCCTCGGCAACGTCCGGCAGGCCGCCCGCCGGATCGCCGAGCACCGCGGCGCCGCCGTCGTGGTCGCCGAGGGCGACCCGGGCTTCTTCGGGGTGGTGCGCACCCTGCGCCGCCCCGAGTACGGCCTCGAACTGGAGGTGCTGCCCGCCGTCTCCTCGGTGGCCGCCGCCTTCGCCCGGGCCGGCATGCCCTGGGAGGACGCCCGGGTGGTCAGCGTCCACGGCGGACGGCTGCGCCGTGCGGCCAACATCTGCCGGGCCCACCCCAAGGTCGCGGTGCTCACCGCGCCCGGCGCCGGGCCCGCCGAACTCGCCCTGATGCTGCGCGGGGTGCACCGGACCTTCGTGGTCTGCGAGGCCCTCGGCACCCCGGACGAGGACGTCACCGTCCTCACCTCCGACCGGATCGCCGACCACGTGTGGCGCGACCCGAACGTGGTGCTGGTGATCGGCGGCGGCGCCCAGGCCTCCGCCGTGGACGAGGCGGCCGGCTGGCTCGCGGGGCGCCCGGTCGGCTACCCCGGCGCGGAACGCGGCTGGGCGCTCCCCGGTGACGCCTATGCGGGCGCCGGGCGCACGGACGGTGAGCCGGGCGCACCGGAGGCGCTCCCCGCCCATGTGCGCGCCCTGGTACTGGCCCGTCTGGGCGCACGCCCCGGGGACCTGGTCTGGTCGGTCGGCGCCGGCAGCGGCGCCCTCGCGGTGGAGGCGGCCCGCTTCGGCGCCGCCGTCGTCGCGGTCGAGGATTCCCGCTCGGCCTGCGCCCGGCTGACCGTCAACGCCCGCCGCTACGGCGTCGAGGTGGAGACGGTGTACGGGAGCGGCCCCGAGGTGCTGGGCGGCCTGCCGGAGCCGGACGCGGCGGTGGTGGAGTCCGGCGGCCTCGACGTGGTGCGCGCCGTCCTGGCCCGCCGTCCCGAGCGGTTCGTCGCGCTGCCCCGGACCCTCGCCGAGGCGCAGGAGGTCCACCGGGCGATCGCCGGGGCCGGTTACCGGGCGGACGGTGCGCTGCTCCAGGCGACCCCGTTGCGGCCGGTGGGGGAGGGCGACGGCCTGGCGCTGGGGGCCGGCGGAACCGGCGTGCTGGTGCTCTGGGGTGAGCAGATCGTGTGAAGGCCGTGGGCGCGTGCCGGGGCCGTCCGGTGGCGTCGACGGTGATCCAGGTCGCATCCGGACACCGATTCGAGAGGTGGCCGCGCCGTGCCGGTAGTGTGACGTCCTGGACGGCCGTATCGGTCGGCGACCCACCCGATTCGGTCGGTTTGTCACCTTTTTGACGCGGTGCAATTCGATTCCGCTCGGAGTGTGGGCAATTCGACGGGCCGTGTGCCGGACCTGGAGAATGCCGTAGGGTCCGGTGCGGTCGTGCCGGTTGCTCCGGGTTGTCGTTGTTTCAGACGATGTGCCGCCCCGTACGGGCGGTGCGCCGGGCCGGGGTGCCGCAGTGCGCCGGATGGACTTGGGCCGCAGCGCCACGGCGCGGCGGCCGCGTGTGGTTAGGGGCGGGCCGGTGCTGGTGCGGCCCGTGCGGATGGGCGCTGCGATCGGTGATCGTGTCGCCGAGGGCGCGGCAGCGGCCTGGAAGGAGCTTTGACAATGACCGATGGCGGCCACGTCCCGGGCGAGGGACTGCCGGAGCACCTGCACGCCGGGCATGACCCGCTCGGCGGACCGGAGGGCGTCGCGGGCGTTGCACCCCTCCAGGGCGTAGCGACGGACGGCGGTGCGATCCCGAACCCGGCTCCGGCCGGCGGCGTCCCCGGCGCGATGCCCCCGGGTGCGGGCGTCATCCCGCCGCAGGGCCAGCACGGCTACGGCGTTCCCGGCGTGCCCCAGCCCGGCCACCCCGGCGACGGCTGGGCCGTCGACCAGGGCGCCCCGCGCCCGGCCTTCCACTTCCTCGACCAGCCCGACACGCCGGACGGCCTGGACGACGATGACGACGTGCTGCTGATGCCCGGCCCGCAGGGCTCCTGGGGCGAGCCGGCCGTGCCGGCCGAGCAGATGCCGCTCGCGCCGCAGCAGGACGGCACGCCGGTCGAGCCGTCCTGGCCGCCGGTGGACCCGCCGGTGCTCGGCGCCGAGCACGCCGTTCAGCAGCAGCCCGTCCAGACACAGCCGCAGCAGCCGATGACGCAGGCTCAGCAGCCGCGCCGGCCGCTGCACGCCGGCCCGCCGATCCCGGACCCGTCGCTGATGACCGGCCAGGTGCCGGTCCGCTCGCTGGCCGACCGCGGTCCCTCGCAGGGCGGCACGCCCGCGCACGGCATCCCGGTGGTCGGCCGCCCGCCGATGGCCGAGGCCGTCGCCCCGGCGCACGCCGCCGCCCCGCAGGCCGTCCCGACGGCGCCGGTCGCCCCGGCGGCTGCCGGGGTTCCGGTCGTGGACGGGCAGCAGCTGCCGCAGGCGCAGGACTTCCAGCAGGTCCAGCACGCCCAGCAGGTGCCGCTGGCCGGGCCGCCGGTCGAGGTCGTGCTGGCCGTGGAGACGGTCGGGGCGATCGAGGTGATCGAGGTCGTCGAGACGCCGGAGGCCGTCCACGCCGACCCGGTCCAGCCCGTGCAGGACGTGACGGCCCAGGCCACCCAGGCCACTTCGCCTGCCGTGGAGGCCGTCGCCGTGGCGGCGCAGGCCGCCCCGGCCGAGTCCGCCCAGCCGGTGGCCGGGACGGCCGGTGCGCCCGTCGTCGTCGAGGCCGTCGTCGAGGCCGTTGCTGCCGAGGCCGTCGCCGCCGAGGGTGCTGCCGCCGACGGCGCCGCCGTGCCCGTCGAGCAGACCGAGGCCGCGGCCCCGGCCGGCCAGCCGCGCCGGATCTCCGCCTTCCTGGCCGCTCCCACCCCGCACGGCCTGCCCAAGGTCGAGAAGGCCGGGCAGGCCCAGGTCGTCGAGGAGACGGCTCCGCCGCAGCCCGCGCCCATAGCGGCCGCCGACGCGCCGCAGCCCGCGGCCGAGGCCGTCGAAGCTGTCGAGGCCGTCGAGGCCGTTGATTCCGCGCAGCCCGCCGAGGCCGTCGTGGGCGCCGAGTCCGGCCCGGTCGCCGTGGTGGCCGAGGCCGCCGAGCAGGCCCACCCGGCGGAGGCCGCGCCGGAGGCCGTCGCCGAGCCGGTCGCGGAGACCGCCGCGGGCACCGGTGAGATGCCCTCCGGCCAGGCCGTCGTCGAGCCCGCCGCGGAGGCCGAGCAGCCGCAGCAGCAGGCCGAGGTCCAGGCCGAGGCACCCGCCGGGCAGGCCGTGGAGCAGACCGCCGAGCAGGCCGTGGAGGCGCCCGCGGAGGCCGAGGCCGCCGAAGCCGTCGAGCCGGCCGCCGAGGCTCCGGCCGAGGCCGCCCCCGAGGCTCCGTCGGCACAGCCCGCCGAAGCCGCCGAGCAGCCCGTGGCCGAGGCCGTCGAGCCGGCCGGAGAGGCCGAGGAGGCCGCCCCCGCCGAGGCCGCCGCCGAGCAGCCCATCGCCGCCGTCGCGGAGGCCGAGGCCCCCGCGGAGCCGGCCGTCGAGCCGGCGCAGGTCCCGGCCGAGGCCGAACCCGCCGCCGTCGCGCAGACCGCCGCCGTCGCGGAGACCGCCGCCGCTCCGGAGGCGGAGCCCGCCCAGGAGCAGGCCGGCGAGGCGACCGCCGAAGCCGTCGAGCAGCCGCGGACCGAGCAGCCCGCCGCCGAGGCCGCTGAGGTGACCGGGGCCGCGGAGGTCCCTGAGGCCGCTGAGGCCCCTGAGGCCGCTGAGGCCCCTGAGGCCGCTGAGGGCACCGCCGTCGAGGAGGCGCAGGAGCGGCCCGAGCAGCAGCCGGAGGAGCCCGCCGAGCCGCGCGGCCCGGCCGCCCCCGGATACGACGAGGCCGGCCGCGAGGCCGTCCACCAGGTGATCCGCGAGCGTCGCGACGTGCGCAACGGCTTCCGCCCGGACCCGATCCCGCACGAGGTGCTGATCCGCGTCCTGGAGGCCGCCCACACCGCGCCCAGCGTCGGCTACTCGCAGCCCTGGGACTTCGTGGTGATCCGCTCGGCGAAGACCCGCAAGCGGATGCACGCCCTGGCCGAGCGCCAGCGCGAGGCGTACGCGGACTCGCTGCCCAAGGGCCGGGCCAAGCAGTTCAAGGAAATCAAGATCGAGGCCATCCTCGACACCCCGGTCAACATCGTGGTGACCTCCGACCGCACCCGCGGCGGCCGGCACACCCTGGGCCGGCACACCCAGCCGCAGATGGCCCCGTACTCGGCCGCGCTGGCCGTCGAGAACCTCTGGCTGGCCGCCCGCGCCGAGGGCCTGGGCGTCGGCTGGGTGAGCTTCTTCGACGACGAGCAGCTGGTCCGCGAACTCGGCCTGCCCGAGCACCTGGAGGTCGTCGCCTACCTGTGCGTCGGCTTCGTCGACGAGTTCCCGGACGAGCCCGAGCTGGAGCAGCAGGGCTGGGCCAAGAAGCGCCCGCTGTCCTGGGTCGTCCACGAGGAGCAGTACGGCAACCGCGCGCTGCCCGGCGAGGAGCCGCAGAGCCTGCTCGCCGAGACCCTGCGCGGCATCCGGCCGCTGGACGCCAAGGCGCTCGGCGAGGCCTGGGACCGTCAGAAGCGGATGACCAAGCCGGCCGGCTCGCTCGGCATGCTGGAGATCATCTCCGCCCAGCTGTGCGGCCTGTCGCGCAAGTGCCCGCCGCCGATCCCGGAGCCCGCCTGCGTGGCGATCTTCGCCGGGGACCACGGTGTGCACGCCCAGGGCGTCAGCCCCTGGCCGCAGGAGGTGACCGCCCAGATGGTCGCCAACTTCCTGGCCGGGGGAGCGGTGATCAACTCCTTCGCCAAGCAGATCGGCACCGAGGTCTGCGTGGTCGACGTCGGCGTCGCAGCCGAGCTGCCGGACGCCGTCCAGCAGGGCCGCGCCACCGGCCTGCTGCCGCGCAAGGTCCGCCCCGGCACCGCCGACATGACCCAGGGCCCCGCCATGACGCGGGAAGAGGTACTGAAGGCCGTCGAGGTCGGCATCGAGACCGCCCGCGACCTGGTCGCGGCGGGCAACAAGGCACTGGTCACCGGCGACATGGGGATCGCCAACACCACCGCCTCGGCCGCCCTGATCTCGGTGTTCACCGGCCTCGACCCGGCCGAGGTCACCGGCCGCGGCACCGGCATCGACGACGAGACCCACGCCCGCAAGATCGAGGTCATCCGCGCCGCGCTGGCCCTGCACCGGCCCGACCCGAGCGACCCGGTCGGCGTCCTCGCCGCCGTCGGCGGCCTGGAGCACGCGGCCCTGGCCGGCTTCCTGCTGGGCGCCGCCTCGCTGCGCACCCCGGTGGTGCTGGACGGCGTCATCGCCGGCTCGGCCGCGCTGGCCGCCAAGGCCATCGCCCCCGAGGTGCTGGCCGCCTGCATCGCCGGCCACCGCTCCGCCGAGCCCGGCCACCAGGCCGCGCTGGCGAAGCTCGGCCTGCGCCCGCTGATCGACCTGGACCTGCGGCTCGGCGAGGGCACCGGTGCCCTGCTGGCCCTGCCGCTGGTGCAGAGCGCGGCGCGGGCGATGCACGATGTAGCCACCTTCGACTCCGCCGGGGTCACCGAGAAGGCCTGACACACCCCGTCACCGCTCCGCGGACCGGCCCGAGGGCGCGCCGGACCGCGGAGCGGTGCCGTACCGTCCCACACCCTCACCCCCGATCAGGAGCACCGCCGATGAGCGCGCCCACCCCGCACCCGAGCACCGAGGGCCGTACCCCCTACCCGGTGGGCCTGCTGCTGGCCGGCCGCCGCGTCGTCGTGGTCGGCGGCGGCCAGGTCGCCCAGCGGCGGCTGCCGGCCCTGATCGCCTCCGGTGCCGATCTGCACCTGATATCGCCGGCCACCACCCCGGCCGTCCAGGCGATGGCCGACGCCGGCGAGCTCACCTGGCACGCCCGCCCGTACCGGGACGGCGACCTGGCCGGCACCTGGTACGCCCTGGTCGCCACCGACGACCCGGCCGTCAACGCGGCGGTCAGCGCCGAGGCCGAGCGCGAGCGGGTGTTCTGCTCCCGCAGCGACGACGCCGCCGCGGCCACCGCCTGGACCCCGGCCAGCGGCCGCGACGCGGGCGCCACCGTCGCCGTCCTCACCGGCGACCCGCGCCACTCCGCCGCCCTGCGCGACGCCATCGTCGACGGCCTGCGGGACGGCTCGCTGGCCGCCCGCCAGTACCGCGCGCACGGCGCCGGCGTGGCCCTGGTCGGCGGCGGCCCCGGCGACCCGGACCTGATCACCGTGCGCGGCCGCCGGCTGCTCGCCGACGCCGACGTGGTCGTCACCGACCGCCTCGCCCCGCGCGAGCTGCTCGCCGAACTGCCCGAGCACGTCGAGGTGATCGACGCCTCCAAGATCCCGTACGGCCGCTTCATGGCCCAGGAGGCGATCAACCGCACCCTGGTCGAGCACGCCAAGGCCGGCAAGTTCGTGGTCCGGCTCAAGGGCGGCGACCCGTACGTCTTCGGCCGCGGCGGCGAGGAGCTGCTGGCCTGCGCGGAGGCCGGGCTGCCGGTCACCGTGGTGCCCGGGATCTCCAGCTCGATCAGCGTCCCCGCGGCGGCCGGCGTCCCGGTGACCCACCGCGGCATGACCCACGAGTTCACCGTGATCTCCGGCCACGTCGGCCCGGACGACGAGCGCTCGCTCACCAACTGGGAGGCCGCCGCGAGGATGAGCGGCACCCTGGTGCTGCTGATGGCCGTGGACAAGATCGGCGCGATCGCCGCCCGACTGGTCGAGTACGGCCGGCCGGCGGACACCCCGGTCGCCGTCGTCCAGGAGGGCACCACCGCCGCCCAGCGCCGGGTGGACGCCACCCTCGGCACTGTCGCCGCGGTGGTCGAGGCCGAGGGGGTCAAGCCCCCGGCGGTCATCGTCATCGGCGACGTCGTCAACGTGCTGGCCGCGGCCTTCCAGCCGTAGGCCGGCGCGGACCCGCCGGAGCGAACGCGCCCGCAGCCAAGGCGCCGGAGTGGGAAGTCGGCCGGTCCGACCCTCCCGCTCCGCGGCCGTTCCGCGGCTACTCCAGCGGCTGCTCCGTCCAGATGACCTTCCCGGTCGCCGTGTAGCGCGTCCCCCAGCGGTCCGCGAACTGCGCGACCAGGAACAGCCCGCGCCCGCCCTCGTCCTCGGTCGCCGCGTACCGCAGGTGCGGCGAGGTGCTGCTGCCGTCCGACACCTCGCAGATCAGCGAACGGTCCCGCAGCAGCCGCACCCGGATCGGCCCGGAGCCGTACCGGATCGCGTTGGTCACCAGCTCGCTCAGGATCAGCTCGGTGACGAACGCGGCCTCCTCCAGCCCCCACGCCGTCAGCCGCTCCGCCACCGCGGCCCGGACCTCGCGCACCGCCGCCGGGTCGGAGGGCACCTCCCACTGCGCCACGTGGTCCGGGGCCAGCACCCTGGTCCGGGCCACCAGCAGGGCGATGTCGTCCTGAGGGTGCGCCGGCAGCATCGCCCCGAGCACGTCCGCGCAGGTCTGATCGGGCGTGCGCGGCGGCCCGGTCAGCGCCGCCCGCAGCAGCTCCAGCCCCTCGTCGATGTCCCGCTCCCGGTCCTCCACCAGCCCGTCCGTGTACAGCACCAGCCGACTGCCCTCGGCGAGCTCCAGCTCGGCGGTCTCGAACGGCAGCACCGCCAGCCCCAGCGGCGGCCCGGTCGGCAGCTCCGGGAACACCACCCGGCCGTGCGGGTCCACCACGGCCGGCGGCGGATGACCGGCGGTGGCCAGCGTGCAGCGCCGCGACACCGGGTCGTAGATCGCGTACAGGCAGGTCGCCCCGGCCAGCTCCGCGCGCCCGCCGCCCGCCGCCTCGTCCTGGTCGATCCGGTTCACCAGCTCGTCCAGGTGCCCCAGCAGCTCGTCCGGCGGCAGGTCCAGGGTCGAGAAGTTGTGGATCGCCGTGCGCAGCCGGCCCATCGTCGCCGCCGCGTGCAGCCCGTGCCCCACCACGTCCCCGACCACCAGCGCCACCCGCGCACCCGGCAGCGGGATCACGTCGAACCAGTCCCCGCCCACCCCGGCCTGCGCCGGCAGGTAGCGGTGCGCCACGTCCAGCGCCGTCTGCTCCGGCAGGTTGCGCGGCAGCAGGCTGTGCTGGAGCGTCACCGCCATGGTGTGCTCCCGGGTGTAGCGGCGGGCGTTGTCGATGCACACCGCCGCGTGCGCGACCAGCTCCTCCGCCAGCGCCAGGTCGTCCGCCTCGAACGGCTCGGCCCGCTGCGCCCGCCAGAACCGGGCCACCCCCAGCAGCACCCCGCGCGCCCGCAGCGGCACCCGCACCAGCGAGTGCACCCCGTACGCCAGCACCTGCGCCGACCGCTCCGGGTCCTGGTCCCGCCACGCGTCCGCCTGCGCCAAGTGCGGTTCGATGCCCGGCTCACCACTGTGCAGCACCCCGGCCAGCGGGGTCTCGGGCACCACGTCCAGCACCGTGCCGACCGGGTAGAACGGCGCGTCGTCCCGTACGCCCGCCACCGCGGCGCGGCGCATCCGCCCCAGCGACGGGCCCGGCGGCGGCTCCTCGCCGGTCAGCACCTGGTCCGCCAGGTCCACCGTGACGAAGTCCGCGAACCGCGGCACCGTGACCTGCGCCAGCTCCTCCGCCGTCCGCGTCACGTCCAGCGTGCTGCCCACCGTCACCCCGGCGTCGTACAGCAGCCGCAGCCGCCGCTGCGCGCGCTCGGCCCGGCCGGACAGCGCCGCCAGCTCGGTGGAGTCGCGCAGCGTGGCGACGCACCCGGGCAGTCCGCCCGGCCGGTCGATCAGCCGGACGTTCACCGCCAGCAGCCGCTCCCCGGCCAGCACCACCTCGTCGGTGACCTGGCGCTCGGTGGTCAACAGCTCCAGCGGCGCCTGCTCCAGGCCCAGCCCGGTCACCGGGCGGCCCTCGGCGTCCGGCGGCAGGTCCAGCAGCCGGCGCGCCTCGTCGTTGCAGAGCAGCAGCCGCCCGTCCCCGCCGATGATCATCACGCCCTCGCGCACCGCGTGCAGCACCGCCGCGTGGTGCTCGTACATCCTGGTCATCTCGACCGGGCCCAGCCCGTGCGTCTGGCGCCGCAGCCGCCGGCTGATCAGCGCCGTCCCCAGCGTGGCGAGCCCCACCGCGGCCGCCGCCGCGCCCAGCACCACCGGCAGCTGCCGCTGGCTGGCGCTGCTGATGTTCTTCAACGTGACGCCCGCCGAGACCGCCCCGACCACCGAGCCGTCCGGCGCGTACACCGGGACCACCGCCTGCACCAGGCGGCCGAGCGTGCCCGAGACCTGCTGCGTCACCACCTGCCCGTGCAGGGCGGGCTCGTAGACGCCGACGAACTTGTGGCCGATCCGGGCCGGGTTCGGATGGGTGTAACGGATGCCCTGGTCGTTCAGCACGACGATGAAGTCCACGCCAGAGGCGACCCGTGCGGCTTCCGCGCTCGGCTGCAGGAGGGCCGTCGGATCGGGGGAGCGCAGCGCGGCGACGATGCCCGGGGAGTTGGCGAAGGTCTGCGCCACCGCCACCGAACGGTTGCGGGCCTCGTGCGTGGCGTCGTTGCGCGACTGCACCACCAGTGCCACCGCGGCCGCCACCACGAGCAGCAGCACGACCAGCACCTGGAGTGCGAAGACCTGCCCCGCCACCGACCGGTGCCACACCGGCGACCGCCGCTTCGCGTGCGGCAGCTGTGGCCGACCGTGTGGGCGCTCACCGGAGGAGCCGGCGGAGCCAGTGGCGCCAGAGGCCGACGGAGCCCAGGATCGGCCCGGATTTCGGGCCATACGGTCATATTTGCACTACGACCAGCCGGGGACCACCCCGCTCCCTCCACCGTTTGGCCTTCCCCGCCCGGGCTTGGCAAGATCGCAGGGTGTCCGAACCCCGCACCATCACCGACCCGGCCGACCCCCGCCTCGCCGACTACACCGGCCTGACCGACGTCGAACTGCGCCGCCGCCGCGAACCCGCCGAGGGCCTCTTCATCGCCGAGGGGGAGAAGGTCATCCGCCGCGCCCTGGCCGCCGGCTACCGGATGCGGTCGATGCTGCTCACCCCCAAGTGGCTGGAGGTGATGGGCGACGTCATCGCCGAGGCCGACGCCCCCGTCCACGTGGTCGAGCCCGCGCTCGCCGAAGCCGTCACCGGCTACCACGTGCACCGCGGCGCCCTCGCCTCGATGGAGCGCAAGCCCCTCCCCGACGCCGCCGAGGTGCTCGCCGGGGCCCGCCGGGTCGCCGTGCTGGAGGGCCTCGTCGACCACACCAACCTCGGCGCCATCTTCCGCAGCGCCGCCGCCCTCGGCATGGACGCCGTCCTGCTCTCGCCCGACTGCGCCGACCCGCTCTACCGGCGCGCGGTCAAGGTCTCCATGGGCGCCGTCTTCGCGGTCCCGTACGCGCGCCTGGACCCCTGGCCCGCCGCCCTCGACACCGTCCGCGAGGCCGGCTTCACCCTGCTCGCCCTCACCCCCGCCGAGGCCGCGGTCGACCTCCACACCCTCACCCCGCACGGCCTCCCCAAGGCCGCCCTGATGCTCGGCGCCGAGGGCGACGGCCTCACCCCCCGCGCCATCGCCGCCGCCCACCACCCCGTCCGCATCCCCATGGCCCACGGCATCGACTCCCTCAACGTCGGCGCCGCCGCAGCCGTGGCCTTCTACGCCGTCACCACCCCCACCCCCTGACCGCCCGACTTCTCGCGTCCCGCCTCCGCCACTCGCCATTGGCCCGGCCGCTGCATCAGAAGTCGGCGGGCCCGACTTCTCGCGTCGGCCGTCGTGGTGCGGATGGGGCCCGGGTGACTTCAGCCGGTGGGGGAGGTGGGTGGGGCTGGGGCGGCGGCGGGGGGCGGGGTGGTGGCGCCGGGCCAGGATTCGTCGAGGGTGCCGTCGGGGCGGACGGTGTAGCGGGTGGAGGCGACGGCGCCGGTGACGGCCGAGCGTTCCTCGCGGACGACCGTGCTGCCGTCCAGTCGCCAGGTGGCCGCCGCCTGCGGGTCCGCCACCGAGGTGCGGGAGGTGGTGGCGACCGGGGTGTCCCCGGTGAAGGTGTAGAGCTGGACGAGGTCGACCTGGGTCGAACCCTCCGCCCGCCGCAGGACGACCACCGCGGCCGGCAGGCCCTTGTACCGGGCCGGCAGCACCGCGCTCAGCGTGATCTGCGGCCCGGCTCCGACCGAGTGCCCGTTCTGCAGGGCGACGGCCGGCCCGCCGGCCCCGTCGGGGTAGCTGCGGTTGGGCCAGTCCACCGGTGGCACGGGCGCCTGCGGGGGTGTCAGCCCACTGTCCGCGCCACTGCGCGCCGCTGCCGGGAGCGGCGCGGTCGAGGCCTGTGGCGCGGTCGAGGCCTGCGGCACGACGTCCGCCGAGGTCCCCGGCACCGCCTGTTCGCCGCCGGAGCCCGTATTCACCACCACCGCGCTCGGTGGCCGCACGCTCCGGTTGTCCCGGTTCTCGCAGCCCTGCGCCGCCGCGATGGCCAGCGCCACCCCGATGGTCACGGTGACGAAGACCACCAGCCGCTGCCGGAGCAGCCGCTGCCGGGCGGTGCCGGGCCGCCCGCCGGGGGCGGGGGTGTGCTGGCGGTCCCGGGGGCGTGCCCGGTCGTGGGGGCCGGGGCGGCCCGGGGGCGGGGTCTGCGGACGGTCCGGACGCGCCGGCAGCGGGCGGGTCACCGGCGTGGGTTCGGGCCGCGGCGCGGGCGCGGCCGGTCCCTGGGG